>JBLMXS010000424.1:0-3792 GCA_050257895.1 Thiohalocapsa sp. | reverse complement strand
GACGCCAAGTCCTGCAATGGCGCGTTCTTCTCCGGCGCCATTCCCGATTCCGGCCAGGGCACGCTGGCGCGGGTCTTCACCCATTGCGAACGCACCGGCAAGAAGGCTCTCACGACCTATTACCTCGCGGTGCCGCGCAAAGCCGGCGGCGCCTATGTGATCGCGACGATCGCATTCGGTTCGGAGAAGCCGGCGAAGGATGTGGATGGATCGCTGCGCGCCGCAGTGTTCAAAGTCGCCGGCGCCGATGCGATCTCGCCGAAGTAGAGCCTATTCCGCCGGCTCCGCGGGCAGCGCATGCGTGCGCCGCACGAAGCTCGGCATGGCGCCACCCAGCCGCCGGTGCAGGCCGTCGAGCAGCAGGTAGATCACCGGCGTCGTGTAAAGCGTCAGCACCTGCGACACCAGCAAGCCGCCGATAATGGTGATGCCGAGCGGACGGCGAAGCTCCGAGCCCGGCCCGATGGCGATGACCAGCGGCACAGCCCCCAGCATGGCGGCGAGCGTGGTCATCAAAATCGGGCGGAAGCGTTCCAGGCAGGCTTCGTGGATCGCGCGCTGTGGCGGCAGCCGGCGCCTGCGCTCGGCGTCGAGCGCGAAATCCACCATCATGATGCCGTTCTTCTTCACGATGCCGATCAAGAGGATGATGCCAATGAAGGCGATCACCGTTAGCTCGATGCCCGACACTTGCAGCGCCAGCAGCGCGCCGAGGCCGGCCGAGGGCAGCGTCGAGATGATGGTGAGCGGATGCGCCAGGCTCTCGTACAGTACGCCGAGCACGATATAGACCGCGATCAACGCCGCGATCAGCAGCATTCCCTGCGCGCCGGCGGCCTGCTTGTACTGCTGCACGTCGCCGGCGAAGTCGGTGTGCACGGCGTCGGGCAGGTGCATGGCTCCGACCGCTTGCGTGATCGCGGCGGCCGCCTCGCCGATCGTGGTGCCGGGGGCCAGGTTGTAAGTGATCGTGGTCGCGGGGAACTGGCCCTGGTGATTGACCACCAGCGGGGCGATGCCGCGGACGACATGCGCGACCGCCGACAGGGGCACCTGCGTGCCGTCGCGCCCCGGCACGTAAATGCGGCTGAGGCTATTGGGGTCGCGCGTATATTGCTGGTCCACCTCCATGACCAGCCGGTATTGGTTGCGCGAGGTGTAGATGGTCGAAATCTGCCGCTGCGAGAAGGCGTCGTTGAGCGTGGCGTCGATGTCCTGCATGCGCACGCCGAGCCGCGCCGCCGCCTTGCGGTCGATGTCGACGGTGGCCTGCAGGCCGCCTTGCTCGCGGTCGGTGGTGACGTCGACCACGCCGGGGACCTGCTTGACCCGCTCGAGCACGCGCGGCACCCAGCGTTGCAATTCGTCGATGCTCGCGCTCCACAGCGTGAACTGGTATTGCGAATCGCTCTGCCGGCCGCCGGTGCGCATATCCTGTGCCGGCACCAGGAACACGCGCAGGCCGGGAATGCGGTTGAGGCGGGCGCGCAGGCGCGCCACCACATTCTGCGTGCTCACCCCGCCGCGCTCGCTGATCGGCTTCAGCCCGATAAACATGCGGCCGTGGTTGACCGACGGATTCCAGGGCGAGGCACCAATCGAGGAGCCGAAACCGGCCACCGCCGGATCGGACAGAACGACGTCCATGGCCTTCATCTGCATCGCCTGCATGGCGTCGAAGGAGATGTCGGTGGAGGCGCGCGTGCCGGCGAAGATCAAGCCGGTGTCATCCTGCGGGAAATATCCCTTGGGCGTGCGGATGAACAGCCCGACGGTGAGCGCGATGGTGGCGAGGAACACGATGAGCGTGAAAAAGCGATGCTCGAGCGCCGCGGTCAGGGTGCGGTCGTAGAAGCGCAGCATGCGCCTGACGATGCCTTCCATCATGCGGTCGAGCCAGGTGGCATCGCTGCTCGGCGGCACCCGCACGAAATAGGCGCAGATCATCGGCGTCACCGTCAGCGACACCGCCGTGGACACCGCGATGGCGAAGGCGAGCGTCACCGAGAATTCGCGGAAGAAGCGGCCGACGATGCCGCCCATCAGCAGCAGCGGCAGGAAGGCGGCGAGCAGCGACACCGAGATCGAGAGCACGGTAAATCCGATCTGGCGCGCGCCGGCGAGCGCGGCCCGCAAGGGCGAATGCCCACGCTCGAGATTGCGGAACACGTTCTCGATCATCACGATCGCGTCGTCCACGACGAAGCCGATGCTGACCGCCAGCGCCATCAGCGAGAGATTGTTGATCGAGAAGCCGGCCGCCCACATGGCCACGCAGGTGCCGGCGAGCGCCAGCGGCACGGTGACGCCGGCGGCCGCGGTCGGCGCCATTCGGCGCAGGAACAGGAACACCACCATCATCACCAGCACCACGGCGGCGGCAATGGTGATCTGCATGTCGTCGACGCTCGCCCGAATGGTCTGCGTACGGTCGGCCAGCACCGAGACTTTGAGACCGGCCGGCACCCATTGCTTGAGCTCGGGCAGCAGCTTGTAGATGCGGTCGATGGTGTCGATGACGTTGGCGTCGACCTGCTTGGTGATGAGCAGGATCACCGAAGGCTGCTTGTTGAACCAGGCGGCCGATAAGGTGTTGCGCACGCTCGGACGGATGCTGGCGACGTTCGACAATCGGATCACCGTACCGCCCTTGTTCTTCACCACGACCGGGTCGTAATCGCTGGCATCGGTAAGCTGGCCGTCGGTGGCGATGGTGATGTTGCGGCCGTTGCCGTCGAAGGCGCCGAGCGGGCCAACAGCGTTGGAATTGGCGATCGCCGTGCGCACCTGCTCCAGGCTGACATTGGCGGCGGCGAGCCGGGTCGGATCGACGCGCACGCGCAGCGCCGGCTGCTCGGAGCCGGCGACCGTCACGTCGGCGACGCCGTCCACCTGGCGCAGGCGCTGTGCGATCACGCTGTCGGCGGCATCGTAAACGGCGCTCGGCTGCATCGTGTCGGAGGTGAGCGCCAGGATCAGGATGGGCGCGGCCGACGGATTGTATTTGTGGAAGCTCGGCAGCGTCGGCATGTCGGAGGGCAGGTCGCTGAGCGCGGCGTTGAGCGCGGCCTGCACGTCGCGCGCGGCCCCATCGATCGAGCGCGAGAGGTCGAACTGCACGACGATGCGGGTATTGCCGAGCGAAGACACCGAGGTGATCTCGCTCACGCCGGAGATGCCGGCGAGCTGGCGCTCGAGCGGCGCCGCAACCGTTGCCGCCATGGTGCTGGGGTCGGCGCCGGGGCGGTTCGCATTCACCGCGATGGTGGCGAGATCGACCGCCGGCAGGCTGGAAACCGGCAGGAAGGCATAGGCGACCGCTCCCACCAGGAACAGGCCGACCGCCATCAGCGTCGTGCCGATGGGGCGGCGGATGAACGGCCGCGAGATGTTCACGGTCGCCTCTCCGCCGCGCCATTGCCCCATCGTCTGCTCGTCCGCGCGAAAGCTCGGACCCAGTGCAGCAAACGACCGATGGCAGTTTTGCCTCTCTGGATTGCCGCTTGCGCGGGATTGAACGGAGGGTTGGACATTGCCGTCACTCCGCCGGATGCGGATGCGGTTGGCGCGACTGGCGCCGTCTCTTGGGCGCAAGCCGCGCGCGCAGCCGCTCCTGGTAGAGATAGATCACCGGCGTGGTGTAGAGCGTGAGCAGCTGGCTGAGCAGCAGGCCGCCGATGATGGTAATGCCGAGCGGGTTGCGCAATTCGCTGCCGGTGCCGCTTTCGAGCGCCAGCGGCAGCGCGCCGAACAGGGCCGCCAGCGTCGTCATCATGATCGGGCGGAAACGCA
>JBLMXS010000423.1:0-6864 GCA_050257895.1 Thiohalocapsa sp. | reverse complement strand
GTGATGCGCGCCGGCGAGATCGAGCAGCTCGGCTCGCCGATGGAGATCTACTCGAACCCGGCGACCGATTTCGTCGCCGATTTCTTCGGCTCGCCGTCGATGAACCTGGTGGCCGGCGAGGTTGCGGGCGAGGACGGCTTGCCGCATTTCCGCTCGCCCTATCTCTCGCTGCTGCTGCCCGACGCGTTTGCCGCGGCGCCCGCCGGCCCGGTGACGCTCGGCATCCGGCCGGAGCACCTGCGGGTGCAGCGCGACACCGGCATGCCCGCCGACCTCGTGCTGCCGGTGCGCCTCGTCGAGCCGCTCGGCAAGGACACGCTGCTCTATTTCGACATCGGTGCGGAGCGGCCCTTCATCGCGGTCAGCGAAGGCTTGGTGATGGCCGAACTCGACGCCGGCGAGCGGGTCGGGCTGACGCTGACCCGCGAATGCCTCTTCCTGTTCGGCGCCGACGGAAGCCGCATCGCCCGCGGTGCCGCGCCGCCGCCACAGGCACGGGTCCAGTTGGCCACCGCGCGCGGGTAAACGCCGTCTGTCCGATCGGCACCTGCGCAGCATCAAGGATATGTCATCCCGGCGCAGGCCGGGATCCATCCCTCCGCCGCTCGTGCTGCTGACAAAGCGGATACCGGCCTTCCCCGGTATGACAGAGTTTAGCCCCTATCACCCGCGCAAGTGCGGCATCACCTCGGCGGCGAAGAGATCCATGTTCCGCCGGGTCAATTCGTCGGACAGGATGCCGAACTGCAGCAATGCCACAAGGATGCCGAAGCCGGTGCGCTCGCGCATCCGCTCGATGCCGGCGAGCACCGTCTTGGGGCTGCCGATCAGCGCCGTGCCGCTCTCGATCAGCCCCTCGGCGGTGGCCCGGCCGCCGCCCAGCAGCCCGCGCCGCATCGCGATGAAATTCTTCATCGAGCGCAGCGAGGTGTAGCCCGGCGGCATCAGCATCTCGAAGGTCTGCCGCAGGAAGTCGTTGAACAGGGTCTCGACCGCCTCGCCCGCTTCGGCCCGTGCCCGCTCGTCGCTGTCGGCGACGTAGATCGGGCAGGCCCAACCGAGCTGCTCCGGCGTCGCGTCGTAGCCGTATTGCCGCGCCTGTTGGCGGTAGCTGGTGTGATAGCGCGCCACTAGGTCGGCCGCGGAGAACGTAACCAGGAACGGGTATTTGCGGTCGGGATGCGCAGCCCAGGCTACCGTCTCGCTCGATCCCTGCGACGGGATCCACACCGGCGGGTGCGGCTGCTGGTAGGGGCGCGGCCACAGATTAACGTATTGCAGGCTGAAATGGTCGCCGTGAAAGGCAAACGGGCCGGGCTCGGTCCAGGCGCGGATGATCAAATCGTGCGCCTCGTGGAAGCGCTCGTGCGAGAAATACGGGTTGACGCCGGAGGAGTGGTATTCCGAGCCGATGCCGCGGACAAAGCCGGCGATGATCCGCCCCTTCGACAGATTGTCGAGCATCGCGAATTCTTCGGCGATGTAGATCGGATTGTTCACCAACGGCAGGGCGCGGCCGAGGATCGCGATCTGGACCCGCTGGGTGCGCTGGATCAGCGCGCTGGCGATCAGGTTCGGCGCCGGCATCAGGCCGTAGGCGGTCTGGTGGTGCTCGTTGACGCCGATCGCGTCGAAGCCGAGCGTCTCGGCATAGACCAGGGCATTGATGTGGCTTTCGTATTCCTCGGCGCCCTTTACCGGATCGTAAAGACGGTTCGGCAGGACGACCCAGGCTGAGCGATGCTTCGCCGCCTCCGCCAGGTCGAGCGGCCGGTACGGCATCAGATGGAAGGAGACGAGCTTCATCGCGCCACTCCTTCGATGAAGTTTCCGACTTCGGCGGCGACGCGGTCGGCGTGCTCGACATGCGGCAGATGCCCGCAGCGCTCGACCATGACGAGCCGCGCCTGCGGCAGCCGCTCCTGCCACCGCGCCGCGTAAGCCGCCGGCATGATCCTGTCGTCGTTGCCCCACACGACGAGGGCCGGCAGTTTTATGCGGTGCAGCCACTTTTCCAGGTCGGGGTCGTACCAACGCGGCTGCCAGCCGAATTTCGCCACCGTGAAGCGGTTGTGCAGCATCACGTCGAGCTGCTCCTCGCTCGGCGTCAGCGCCAGCATGCGGTCGGCGAAGGACTGGTCATGATAGAGGTTGCGCACAGCTTCCTCCGGGCCCCAGATGAAATTGTCGCCGCACGGCACGCCATTGACGCGCAGGCCGGCCGGCGCCAGCTGCACGAGGCTCTTAAAGCGGCTGCGGTCGCGGATCAGGATCTCGGCCGCCAGCCAGCCGCCGAGCGAGTTGCCGATCAAGTGGATGCTGTCGAGCCCCGCTTCTTCGACGAGGTCGAGGTAGAACAGCGCGAGATCGCCGATCGAGCGGATCCACGGCGGGTCGTCGGAGCCCCCGAACCCGGGATGCTCCGGCACCAAGAGCTCGACGCGCTCGGCCAGCCGATCGAAGAACGGCAGCCATTGCGGCACCCCGCCGGCGCCGTGCAGGAACAGCACCAGCGGCCCGCTGCCGGCGCGGTGCACCCTGAGCCTGACGTCGCCCACCCTCACCTCACCCACGCGTCCCGGCATGCCGTCCTCCTGCCCCCTGTCGTATAGGTCGGACACACATTTTACAGGAGTGTGGCTGTTTCGTATTCGGTGCATTGCGTGCGCTCGACTACCGGGCGGCGCGGCACAGCGATACATTGCTGTAACAAAGCGGCGGTGAGCCGGCGAAGGAGAGTAAAGGTGCCGATCGACTACCAGAAGCGCGACCGGGTCGCCTACATCACGCTCAACAACCCGAAGAAGGCCAACATCCTCGACAAGGAGACCTCGGACGCGATCTCGGCGGCGTGGATCGATCTGTGGGAGGACCGCGACATCCGCTGCGCGATTGTCACTGGCGCCGGCGAGCGGCATTTCTGCGGCGGCCACAACCTGGCCCCGCGCCCCAACATCAGCGAGGAGGAGCGCGAATACCTGCGCACCCAGCGGATCTTCTGGCCGCTGGCGGCCACCGTGCACGGCCAGAAGACCGGCGTCGACGGCCGCATGGGAGACCATTACCCGCGCGTCTGGAAACCCGTCATCGCCGCCGTCAACGGCTGGGCCGCCGGCGCCGGGCTGTACATGCTCCTGGCCTCGACCGATATCCGCATCGCCAGCCGCGAGCACGCCCGCTTCAAATTCGCCCTGACCTCCCAGGCTTGGCTCGGCCACGGACCGGGCGCCACGCTGTTGTTGAAACAGCTGCGCTATATCGACGCGATGAAGATGCTGTTGACCGACGACCCGGTCGACGCCGAGGAAGCGTTGCGCATCGGCCTCATCAACGAGGTCGTGCCGCATGAGCGCCTGCTCGCTCGCGCCGAGGAGATCGCCCGCCACATCGTCACGATGCCGCCGGTGGCGCTCAGGATGATGAAGGAGTTCGTCGTCCGCTTCGGCGACCTGCCGACCGACCAGGCTTGGCACATCCAGAACATAATCAACAACCTGTTGATCCAGGTGACGACCGACGGGGAGGAGGGCCGCCGCGCCTTCAACGAGAAGCGCCCCGCCAATTTCACCGGCGCTTTGCGCCGTCGCGGCGAGGCTTGGGGGGAACCCGCCTCCGAAGACCGTGAACGGCTCGACGACGCCTACCGCAGCGGCGAGTTCTGAATGGTCCAAGCGGTCCGGCTATCCGCAATACCGTCATCCTCGGGCTTGACCCGGGGATCCACGTGCAGCGTCGCGTGGATGGCCGGGTCAAGCCCGGCCCTGACGAGCTCGTGCGTTCTTTAACGCTGGACGCCGAGGCGTGCAGGCAGCGGCAGCCATCCGACCAACGGCCAACGCGCGCCTCGGCCTGACGACGGCGACGATCATCTGCGCCTGCGTCATGCAGGGACTCGACACGACGATTGTCAATGTCTGCCTGCCGCACATCCAGGGCAGCATGTCAGCCTCGCAGGACCAGATCTCCTGGGTCCTCACCTCCTACATCGTCTCCTCGGCGATCATGATGCCGCTGACCGGCTGGCTCGCCGGCCGCTTCGGGGTGCGGCCGATCTTTCTCGCCTCGGTGATCGGGTTCGTCATCGCCTCGGCCCTGTGCGGCGCCGCCACCAGCCTCAACCAGCTGGTGCTGTTCCGGATGCTGCAGGGGATCTGCAGCGCCGGGCTGGTGCCGCTCGGGCAGGCGACCCTGTTCACGATCTATCCGCGCGAGAAGCACGGCAAGGCGATGGCGATCTTCTCGACCGGCGCGATGATGGGGCCGATCCTCGGGCCGACGCTGGGCGGCTGGCTGACCGAGAACCTCGACTGGCGCTGGTGCTTCTACATCAACCTGCCGGTCGGGGCATTATGCGCGCTCGGGATCTTCGTCTGCATCCGCCAAGCCGGCAACATTCGCCGCGATCCGTTCGACGCGTTCGGCTTTGCGATGCTGAGCCTCGGCGTCGGCTCGCTACAGCTGATGCTCGACCGCGGCCAGCTGAAGGACTGGTTCACCTCGACCGAGATCTGGGTCGAGGCGACGATCGCCGGCCTGTGCTTCTACCTGCTCGTCGTCCACACGATGACCACCGGCGAGCGCTCGTTCGTCAACCGCGAGCTTTTGAAAAGCCCGAATTTTGTCGCCGGCAGCGTCTTGATGTTCGGCGTCGGCATGATCTTGAGCGGCACCCTGGCGCTGATGCCGTCGATGATGCAGGTGCTGTTGCATTACCCGGTATTCGATGCCGGGTGGATGATGGCGCCGCGCGGCTTCGGCACGATGCTGGCGATGTTCCTCGTCGCCCGCATTATCAACAAGGTCGACAACCGCATCTTCATCCTGGTCGGCTTCCTGCTGACCGCCGCATCGCTATGGCAGATGACCGGGTTCTCGTTGCAGATGGGGTCGGGGCCGCTGATCTTCGCCTCGTTCGCGCAGGGGTTCGGGCTCGGCTGCACTTTCGTGCCGTTGAACCTGCTGGCCTTGTCGGGATTGCCGCATCACATCCTGGCGCAGGGCACCGCGATCCGCGCGCTGATGCGCATGCTCGGCGGCTCGATCGGCATCGCCATCCTCGAAACGCAGCTGACGCAGAACACCCAGATCGTGCATTCGCGGCTGATTGAACATCTGCGCCCGGACAACCCGCTGGCGCAGGCGCCGCTGCTGGCCGCGCCATTCAGCCTGACCAGCCCGTCGGGGATCGCCGCCCTAAACCATGAGGTCACCCGCCAAGCAGCCATGATCGGCTACATCGACGATTTCGCGCTGATGCTGTTCATCATCCTTGCGTCGCTGCCGTTGCTGCTTCTGGTGCGCAGCCCGCGCCCCCGCACCGTCCCCGCCGCCGCCGACGATTAGGGGGCCAGCAGCAGCCGGCTAGACCCCGAACGGGTAGGTGTCGGGGGCGCCGTTCGGCGCGCCGGCCGGCAGCGGCGTTATCGCGCGGGTCTCCTCGAACCACACGAAGGCGTCGAACTGGTCGGCCAGCACCGCCTCGAAATAATGGCTGAGAAACTCGCTCTGGGGGCGGTAGACGACGCCGATTGCGCGTTCGAGCAGCGGCTCGCGCAAGCGCGCCGCCAACTCGGCCCGATCGGGGCGGCGCCAGTCGGTCAGCGAGCGCGCGATGCCGGCATGGCGGAACGCATGCTCCCAGCTGTCCGGCCGCGCCGGCCGCACCGTCTTGACCTGCATCTCGCCGCCCCAATCGTCGGCCGCGGCGACACTGCCATGATCGGTGCCGAAGCCGATCAGCACCGCCTCGTCGCCGTAGGCGGTGCGGCATAATTCGCCGATATTGAATTCGCCCTGCCAGCCCATCGCAGTAGCGGCGGCGTTGCCGATATGCGAGTTGTGGGCCCAGACGATCGCCTTCGCCCCATTGGCGGTATCGTCTCCGCCGGCCCGCATGAGCGCCTGCAGCGTATCGAACATGTGGCGGTCGCGCAGATTCCACGATTCGGTCGAGCCGCGATACATCAGCCGGTAATAGCGCTCCGCGGCGCGCACGATGCGGGCGTTCTGTGTCGCATCGAAATAGGCCTCCGTGTCATCGCCGAGCGCGTGCAGCCGCTCCGACAGCAGCTGGTTGAGCTGCGCCACGGTCTCGTCCTCGCAGGAATGCTTATGGCCGTAGATGACGGCGCGGCCGTACTCCGCCGGCTCCTCCTGCCATGGGGTCAGGCAGCCGTAGCGGCGCCGCGCCGCCGCGGCGGCTTGCGGGTCGATCCGGTCGAGGTAGCCGATCACCGCATCGATCGAGGCGCCGAGGCTATAGACGTCGAGACCCCGAAAGGCGGCGCGCCGCTCGGCCGGCAAGCCCGCATTGTGCTGCCGCAGCCAGTCGAGGAACCGCATCACCTCCGCGTTGCGCCACATCCAGGTCGGGAAGCGCTGGAACGCCGCCGCCGCCTCGGCCGCCTTTTCGCGATGGCGGACATAGCGGTCGATATGCGCCGCGTCCGGCCAGTCCGCCTCGACTGCGACGATTGTAAAGCCGTGCCGCTCGATGAGCCGGCGGCTGATCGCCGCGCGCGCCTGGTAGAACTCGGCAGTGCCGTGCGTCGCCTCGCCAAGCAGCACGATTTTGGCGTCGGCGAAGCGGTCGAACAGGGCGCCGAATTCGTCGTGCTGGTCGGGCGACGGCAGAGGCTCGGCATGGTGCCGCAGCAGCGGTGGCAACGCCGCCGCACTCTTGGCATAGAGCTGAATGAGCCCATCGCTGTCCGCCATCGCAACCCTCCTTCCCCCTCTCGACGGAAACTCGGGCTCTGGCCGCCAGTTCCGGACTCGGCCAGACGCGCGCTTTTGTTCCCTCTCCCCCCTCGGGGGAGAGGGTTGGGGTGAGGTGGCGAATTCCAGAGCGCTCACCGCGTTCGA
>JBLMXS010000422.1:0-9754 GCA_050257895.1 Thiohalocapsa sp. | reverse complement strand
GTGTCGATCTCGACTTGGCCGCCGGCGACCACGGTCGCGGCTGGCGACGCCACAAGCTCCGGCTCGCTCGCCCGCGGCTCCATCCCTGGTGCGTAGATCCAGCCGCCATCCGCGAAGGCAGGCCCGGGCGGATCGGCCGGCTCGGAGCGCTGGTCGAGCACGGCCCCGGCAGTCTCGGCGGCTGCGGCCGATTCGGCTTCGGCGTGCGGCGGCGGCGTGGTCTCGGCGGCATCTCCCGGCGCCTCGCTCGCCGACGGCGCGTCATCCTCGTCGTCGTCGTCGCTTCCCGCCCGCTGCGGCACCGCGACCGGCTCGGGGAGTGCGGCCGCCAGCGCGACGGCGACTTCGTCGGCCCGCACCTCGGCGCGAGCATCGTTTTCGGACCCCGGCTCGCTCTCGTGCGACAGCCGGTCGCTCACCGGAATCCTGTAATAGTCCGGATGAATCTCGCTAAAGGCCAGGAACCCGTGCCTGTTGCCCCCGTAATCGACAAAGGCGGCTTGCAGTGACGGCTCGACGCGCGTCACTTTCGCGAGGTAGATATTCCCTTTGACTTGTCTCTTAGTGGACGATTCGAAATCGAATTCTTCGAGACGTTGGCCGCTTGTGACGATTACCCGGGTTTCCTCGGGATGGGCGGCGTCGATAAGCATGCGCTTTGGCATTCGGACGAAACTCCCAGCGGCGCGGCTGCGGCCGCCCCGGCGCTGCGGCTCGGGGCGGCCGGCGACACGGTGCTGTGTGGACGGGTGCTGTGTGGACGGGTGCTGTGTGGACGGGTGCTGCGTGCACGGGTGCGGTGGGATAGAGGGCCGAGGGCGTCTGCCATGAGGACGTCGCGGAATTGGCTCATCGGCGTCGCGTCAGAAAACACGCTCGGCATCTCGCTCATACGATCTCATACCCCGGCGCAGCGACACGGCGGCGGCAATCAGATTGCCTAGCTTGCGGGGGCGCGTCGTAGCGCCGCCGGACGGAAGCGTCCGGATGGCGGATTCGCATTTGACAATGTACCGCGGCAGCGGCCGCCGCGACAATGTTTTCGTCAAGATGGGCATCGCAGCGCCGCGGCAACAGCCATCTAAAGCCTCGACAACTCCCAGACAATCGCCTTGGAATAGCCACAGGCTTGGCGCATAAGGTCCCCCGCTTCGCGGCTGGCGAGGGCTCCGGCGGGGCTCCGGCCGCCAGCCGGTGATAGGGCCGGGGGATAGGCCGGCGCGGGTGGGCGCGATGAGCAAGCTCGTTCGATTTGTTTTCGTCTGCATCGTGCTGCTGGCCGCCGCCGGCGGTGCCGTCATAGGACTGGCGATCTGGTATTTCGGCCGCGACCTGCCGGACTACCAGCAGCTGGCGCATTACGAGCCGGCGATCACGACCCGGGTGCATGCCGGCGATGGCCGCTTGTTGGCCGAATACGCCACCGAGCGCCGCGTCTTCGTGCCGATCGCGGCGATCCCGAAACCCGTTATCAACGCCTTCCTGTCGGCCGAGGACAAGAATTTCTATACGCATCACGGCGTCGACCCGCTGTCGATGCTGCGCGCCGCCTTGACCGATGTCGGCCGCTGGCGCAGCAAGCGGCGCCCGATCGGCGCCTCGACGATCACGCAGCAGGTCGCCAAGAACATGCTCTTGTCGAACGAGCTGTCGATCGCCCGCAAGGCCCGCGAGATCCTCTTGGCGATGCGGATCGACGAGGCGATGCCGAAGGACCGCATCCTCGAACTCTATCTCAACGAGATCTATCTCGGCTCCGGCGCCTATGGCGTCGTCGCCGCGGCTCTGACCTATTTCGACAAGTCGCTCGACGAATTGACGCTCGGTGAAGCGGCGTTCCTCGCCGGACTGCCGAAGGCGCCCAACAACTACAACCCGGCGCGTTTCCCGCAGGCCGCCAAGGCGCGGCGCGACTGGGTGCTCGACCGCATGGCCGAGGACGGCGCCGCCAGCGCCGCCGAGGTCGCCAAGGCCAAGGCCGAGCCGCTCGCGCTGGGCCACCGCAAGGAGGCCGAGATCGTCGCCGCGCCGTATTTCGCCGAGGAGGTGCGTCGCGAACTGCTGGCGAAGTACGGCGAGAAGGCGCTCTACCAGGGCGGCCTGTCGGTGCGCACCAGCCTCGATGCGCGGCTGCAGGCGGAGGCGGACAAGGCGCTGCGCGACGGGCTCATTACCTACGACCGCGGCCGTGGCGGCTGGCGCGGCGCGGTCGGCCACATCGACCCCGGCGCCGGCTGGCCGCATCGCCTGGCGGCCGAGCCGTTGCCGGCGGGCGCCGTGACGGTCGGGTGGCAGCAGGCGGTGATCCTGCGCACCGACCCCGCCGGCGCCGAGATCGGGCTGGCGGGCGGCAAGACCGGCCATATCCCGTTCGCCCAGATGCGCTGGGCGCGGCCGTTGCGCGACGACAGCACGCTCGGCCCCGCCCCGCGCAACGCCGGCGATGTCGTCAAGGCGGGCGACCTCGTGCTCGTCGAGCCCCTGCACGCCGCCAACGCCGCCAGTGCCGCCAACGACACGCCGGGGAAGCCGGCAAAGGCGGCGCCGGCAGGCGCCCCGCTCTACAATCTCTGCCAGATCCCGGAGGTGTCGGGGGCGCTCGTCGTACTCGACCCGCATACCGGCCGCGTCTTGGCGATGAGCGGCGGCTTCAGCTACGAGATAAGCCAGTTCAACCGCGCCACCCAGGCGAAACGGCAGCCCGGCTCGGCGATCAAGCCGTTCGTCTACCTGACGGCGCTGGAGAACGGCTACACGCCGTCGACGCTGGTCGACGACGATCCGATCTCGCTGTCGCAGGGGCCGGGCATGCCGCTGTGGAGCCCGGTCAATTACGAGCACAATTTCATGGGGCCGATCCCGCTGCGGGTGGCGCTCGAACACTCGCGCAACGCCGCCACCGTGCATGTCGCGGCCGCGATCGGCATGGAGCCGATCGGCGAGACGATCGAGAAGTTCGGCATCATGGACAAGATGCCGCGCATGTACTCGATGGCGCTCGGCGCCGGCGAGACGACGCCGCTGCGGCTGACCGCGGCCTATGCGATGCTCGACGACGGCGGCAAGAAGCTCGTGCCGACGCTGATCGACCGCATCCAGGACCGCACCGGCAAGACCATCTTCCGGGCCGACCACCGGGCTTGCGAGGCCTGCGGCAACGTCGCCTGGGCGCACCAGCCGGTGCCGGCGATCCCCGACGACCGCGAGCAGATCGCCGATCCGGCCGCCACGTTCCAGCTGGTGCAGATGCTGGAAGGGGTGGTGCAGCGCGGCACCGGGGTCGCCGTCAAGGCCGTCGGCAAGCCGATTGCCGGCAAGACCGGCACAACCAGCGACTGGCAGGATGCATGGTTCTTGGGGTTCACCCCCGACCTCGCGGCCGGCGTCTTCATCGGCTATGACGACCCGGTAAGCCTTGGCGCCGGCGAGCAGGCCGCCCGCGTCGCCGCGCCGGTGTTCCGCGACTTCATGATCGCCGCCCTGAAGGACGCCCCGCCGACCGAGTTCCGCACCCCGCCGGGCCTCAGGATGTACCGCGTAAGCGCCGCCTCGGGGTTACCGGCCGGCAGCGGCGAGGCGGCGATCTGGGAGGCCTACAAGCCCGGCACCCAGCCCGGCAAGGACCGCGACCGCGGCCTGCACATCCCGGGCCAGGAGGTCGCCGGCGACGGTGCGCCGCTGCCGACGCGCGACGCGCCCGCCGGCGGCACCGGCGGGTTGTACTGAACCAAGCCGGGGCGGCGTGATTGCCCCGCGGCCGCGCCGGTGACAGGATCGCGGCATGGAGATGCCCCTTCCGGACGCCGCCACCATCGCCCGGCGCGACGAGATCGCCGCGGCCTTGCGGCAGATCGTCCCCGGCGAGGGCGTCATCGTCGCCGAGCCGGAGCGCCGTGCCTATGAGAGCGACGGGCTGACCGCGTACCGCCAGCCGCCGCTTGTCGTCGTGCTGCCGTCGAGCGTGGCGCAGGTCGCGGCGGTGCTGCGCTATTGCCAGGCCGAGGGGGTCAAGGTGGTGCCGCGCGGCGCCGGCACCTCGCTGTCGGGCGGGGCCTTGCCGCTTGCCGACGGAATCCTCCTCGGCATGGCCAAGTTCAACCGCATCCTCGAGATCGATTACGACAACCGCGTCGTCGTGGCGCAACCGGGCGTCACCAATCTCGGCATCTCGAACGCCGTCGCCGCCGCCGGCTTTTATTACGCCCCGGACCCGTCAAGCCAGATCGCCTGCACGATTGGCGGCAATGTCGCCGAGAATTCCGGCGGCGTGCACTGCCTCAAATACGGGCTGACGACCAACAATGTGCTCGGCCTCGAAATGGTGCTGATCGACGGCGAGGTGATCCGCCTCGGCGGCAAGCACCTCGATGCCGGCGGCTACGATCTGTTGGGGGTGATGACCGGCTCCGAGGGGCTCCTCGGCGTCGTCACCGAGGTGACCGTGCGCATCCTGAGAAAGCCGCCGACGGCGCGTGCCCTGCTAATCGGCTTCGGCGCGACCGAGCACGCCGGCAATTGCGTCGCCGCGATCATCGCCGCCGGCATCATCCCGGGCGGCATGGAGATGATGGACCGGCCGGCGATCCACGCCGCCGAGGATTTCGTCCGGGCGGGCTATCCGCGCGACGCCGAGGCTCTGTTGATTGTCGAGCTCGACGGACCCGAGGCCGAGGTCGACCACCTGATCGACAAGGTCGAGGCGATCGCCCGCGCCAACCAGGCGATCTCGCTGCGCATCAGCAGCAGCGAAGCCGAGCGGCTGGCGTTCTGGGCCGGGCGCAAGGCGGCGTTCCCGGCGGTCGGCCGCATCTCGCCCGACTATTACTGCATGGACGGCACGATCCCGCGCGCCCGCCTCGCCGAGGTGCTGGCGCGAATGCGCGAACTGTCGGCCGAATACGGGCTGCGGGTCGCCAACGTGTTTCACGCCGGCGACGGCAATCTGCACCCGCTGATCCTCTACGACGCGAACAAGCCCGGCGAGATCGAGCGGGCGGAGGCGTTCGGCGCCGAGATCCTGAAGCTGTGCGTCGCGGTGGGCGGCGTGTTGACCGGCGAACACGGCGTCGGCGTCGAAAAGCGCGACCTGATGGGAACGATGTTCGACGCCACCGACCTCGCGACGCAGGAACGCATCAAATGTGCCTTCGACCCGGACGGGCTGCTCAACCCCGGCAAGGTCTTCCCGGAATTGCACCGCTGCGCCGAATTGGGCCGCCTGCACGTCCACCACGGCCATCTGCCGCATCCCGACCTGCCGCGCTTCTGACTCTTCCTCCATGTCCAAGCGGGAGGATGAATTGAGCGAAACGAAACCCATCAGGCCCTGAAGACCGCCACCGGCCCACGGGTTTCGCTCGCGCGTAACCTCCTACCGTTAACCGATCCTATGTCGGTCGATTGCTCCTAGCCTTTGTCGGTGGCGGCGGCGTCGGCTTCCTTCGAGGACGCCTTGGCCGCCGGCGTCTCCAGCACGATCTTGGTGCAGGCGCCGATCAGCTCGGGATCGGGGTAGCTGTCGCCCGGCAGGGTTACCCATTCGTCCTGAAAATGGTCGCGGCGCTGCCAGCTGCTGGCCTTTGAGAGGGCTACCTTCTGTGCCGCGGCGTCGGGCTGGGCAAGAAACCGTTCGGCGCAAACCGGCGCCAATGCCGCGATGACCGCCTCGTCGGACTGTCTCGCAGCCATTTGTTCGGCCGTCCCCGCGCTGGTCCACCCGAAGGCAAAAGCGAGCACGATCCACCACGCCACGGCGCCGCTGACGACACCCAGCCCGAACGGTTTCAACTTGTCCACGAATTCCATTCGCCTCACCATTTTGGTTGTACATAGGAATGCGATTTTGACCGTACTGCCATGCATAAATGTGGGGCCGTGGGTGCCGATCCGCAAGGCGCCGTTGGAGCAGAGCGTTCGGCTTTCGTGCCGCGGCCTAGGCAAAGAGGCTATGCTGCCTGCAGCATGACTCGCCTTGTTCCAAGCAGCCTCAGCGAGCTGCGCGATGCGGTTGCCGGCGCATTGACCGCCGAGGAGCCGTTGGAAATCATCGGCGGCGGCTCGAAGCTGGCGTTGGGGCGGCCGCTGCAGACGCCGCATCTGCTCGACCTGTCGCCGCTCGCCGGCATCCGCGACTACGCGCCGAGCGAATTGGTGCTGACGGCCGGCGCGGCAACGCCGCTGGCCGAGATCGAACAGGCGCTCGCCGCCAATAACCAGATGCTCGCCTTCGAGCCGCCGCGCTGGCAGGACTTGCTCGGCAGCGATAGCCATCCGACGTTGGGTGGCGTCTTGGCATGCAACCTGTCGGGGCCGCGGCGCATCAAGGCAGGGGCCGCGCGCGACCATTTTCTCGGGTTTTGCGGGGTCAGCGGCCGTGGCGAAATCTTCAAGGCCGGCGGCAAGGTCGTGAAGAACGTCACCGGCTACGATCTCCCGAAGCTGATGGCCGGATCCTACGGCACGCTGGCGGCGCTCGAAGAGGTGACGGTCAAGGTCTTGCCGCGGCCGGAGGCGGCGGCGACCGTGCTCATCGCGGGGCTCGATCCGGAGGCGGCGGTGCGGCTGATGGCGGCTGCCCTCGGCTCGCCGCACGAAGTCTCGGCCGCCGCCTACCTGCCGCCGGCGACGGCGTTGCCGGTCGGCGCCGGCAGCGTCGCGCTGAGGGTCGAGGGGCCGCCGCCGTCGGTCGTCTTCCGCCGCGACAGCCTGCTCCGCGAGCATGACGGCAGCCATCGCAGCGAGACGTTCGACGACGTCGAGTCGGCGGCGTTCTGGCGCGAGATCGGCGAGGCGGCGCCGCTGTCGGGCTTTGGCGAGCGCGCGGTGTGGCGGATCTCGGTTCCGCCGATGCGCGGCGCCGCGATCGGGATGGCGCTGGCGCGCCAGCTCGACGCGGTGTGGTTTCTTGACTGGGGGGGCGGGCTCCTGTGGGCCGCGGTGCCGGCCGCGGCCGATGGCGGCGGCGCGGCGATCCGGGCGACGATCCGCAATGCCGAAGGGCAAGGCGGCGGCCATGCCACGTTGGTCAAGGCGCCGCCGGCGGTGCGCCGGGCGGTGGCGGTGTTCGAGCCGGCGCCGGCGCCGCTCAACGCGCTGTCACGCCGCATCAAGGAGGCGTTTGACCCGCACCACATCCTCAATCCCGGCCGCATGGTAGAAGGCCAATAGCGATGCCGTCATTGCGAGCGCAGCGAAGCAATCCCGTCGAGATTGCTTTGTCGCCTCCGGCTCCTCGCAATGACATGCACTTTCTGATGGTTTGATGCAGACCGAGTTCACCCTGGCGCAGCTTGCGGACCCCGACGTTGCGTCGTCGGAGCAGATCCTCAGAGCCTGCGTGCATTGCGGCTTCTGCACCGCGACCTGCCCGACCTATGTCCTGTTGGGCGACGAGCTCGACAGCCCGCGCGGGCGCATCTACCTGATCAAGAACATGCTGGAGACTGGCGGCGCGCCGTCGCCCGACACGGTCAAGCACATCGACCGCTGCCTGTCATGCCTCGCCTGCATGACGACCTGCCCGTCGGGCGTCCATTACATGCATCTGGTCGATCACGGCCGCCGCCATATCGAGGCGCATTACCGCCGGCCGTGGGCGGAGCGGCTGCTGCGCTGGCTGCTCGGCCGGGTGCTGACGCAGCCGGCGCTGCTGCGCCTGGCGCTGCATGCCGCCAGCGTGGCGCGGCCGCTGATGGGCCTCCTGCCCCGCAAGCTGCGGCCGGCGCTGGCGCTGATGCCGCAGGCGGTGCCGGCATCATCGGCGGTCGAGCGGCCGCAGGTCTTCCCGGCCGTCGGCGAGCGGCGGCTGCGCGTCGCGCTGCTGCCGGGATGCGCGCAGCAGGTGCTGGCCCCGACGATCAACGAAGCGACGGTGCGCCTCTTGACCCGCCTTGGCGCCGAGGTGGTCGTGGCGGCCGGCAGTTCCTGCTGCGGCGCTTTACTGCATCATCTCGGCGACGAGCATGCGGCGCTGCGGCTGGCGGGCGCCAACATCGACGCGTGGGAGACGCTGGCAGCCGCCGGCCCGCTCGACGCAATCGTCGCGAACGCCTCGGGCTGCGGCACGATGCTCAAGGATTACGGGTTCCTCTTCCGCAGCGATCCGGCCTGTGCCGACAAGGCGGCGCGCATCGCGGCGCTGGCGCGCGACGTCAGCGAGGTGGTGGCGGAACTGGGCCTGGGACCGCTTGCGTCCCATCCGCAATTAGGCGGGCAGGATGCCCCCGCGCCCGAGTCCGGGCTGCGGGTCGCCTACCATTCGGCCTGCTCGCTGCAGCACGGGCAGCAGATCGATCGCGCGCCGAAAGAGCTGCTGGCCGCCGCCGGCTTTACCGTCGTGGACGTGCCGGAAGGCCATCTGTGCTGCGGCTCGGCCGGCACCTACAATTTGCTGCAGCCCGAGCTGGCCTCAGCGCTGCGCGAGCGCAAGCTCGCCAACATCGCGTCGACCGGCGCCGATCTGGTCGCCGCCGGCAATATCGGCTGCATCACCCAACTCGCCGGCGAGGCGCCGCTGCCGGTGGTGCACACGGTCGAATTGCTCGATTGGGCGACGGGCGGGCCTATGCCGGAGGCATTGGCGGATTTGGCGGCAGCAGACCGGCCTGCTGCTCGCGCCGCCGCAGCAACGCCGGAACCAGCAACGACAGGCCCAACGCGCTGACGCCGATCGCGCTCGGCCATAACACCTGATGCCGCCAGTCCGCCGCGCCCGAGAGCGCATGCGCGCCGGCGGCGCCGAGATCGGCATACGCGACCGTCAGCGGCAACTGGCCGAGCAGCGAGCCCAGCGCGTAGGCGCCGACGCCGAGCCGGGTCAGCCCGAGGGCGTAGTTGGTCAGGCTGTGCGGCAGGATCGGCACCAGCCGCACCAGCGCCACCATGCGCCAGCCGCCGTGGTCGACGCGCTCGAGCACGGTGCGCAGCCGGCCGCGCTCGATGCGGTCGGCGGCGCCGGCGTAAATATAGCGGGCGGCGAGGAAGCCGGCGACGGCGCCGGCGACGCTGCCTGCCGCCGCCCACACGATCCCCCACCACATGCCGAAGGCGAGGCCGGCGGCGAACGCCAGCAACGTGCGCGGCACGAAGAACAGGCTCGCCATCACATGCACGGCGAGAAACACCAGCGGCGCCGCCGGGTGGCGCTCGATCGCGGCGGCCAGCGACAGCGGGTCGAACAGGTGGCGCCAATGCCACGCCATGCCGACGCCGAGCGCCAGCAGCGCGCCGAGCGCCAGTGCCGGGGCGCGCGATGCAACGCGCCGCGCGCCGGTCATGCCGCCGGCTCCGGCGTCTGCGCCGCGGTGGGCTCGACCGCTGGCGCTGCCGTCAGTCGCGGTCGGCGATGGCGGCGGCACAGCCACATCACCCCCAGGAGATCGGAGACGCCGACGGCCAGGCGGTCGAACACGCCGTATTTCGAGACGCCCTGCCGGCGCGGCCGGTGATTGACCGGCACCGAGCGGACGGCGCCGCCTTCGCGCAGCACCAGCGCCGGCAGAAAGCGATGCATGTGGTCGAAATACGGCAGGTCGAGAAACAGGGCGCGCGGAAACAGCTTGAGGCCGCAGCCGGCATCGGGCGTGGCGTCGTGCAGCAGCCCGCGGCGCACCGCATTGGCGAGCCGCGAGGCCTGCCGCTTCGACCAGCTGTCCTGCCGCCGCGTCCGTTGCCCGGCGATCAGCAGCGATGCGGTCCGCTGCGGCACCGCCAGACGCCACAGCATCGGAATGTCGGCCGGATCGTTCTGGCCGTC
>JBLMXS010000421.1:0-4776 GCA_050257895.1 Thiohalocapsa sp. | reverse complement strand
CGGCCTGGTGCCCGCGGCTGAGACAAACGCCGCCGCGGCGGCGGTCGCCCGCGCCGCCACCGCCGTCGCCGCCAACCTCGATCTCGAGCGGCTGGTGGCGCTGGCGCAACCCGCCGCGCCTGCCCAAAACGCCGGCGACGCCGCGGCGACACCGCTTCCGCCCCTCGGGCAGCTTATCGCCGTGGCGCGCGACGCCGCGTTCGTCTTCGCCTATCCGGCGGTGCTGGAGGGCTGGCGGCGGCAGGGTGCGGCATTGTCGTTCTTTGCGCCGCTGGCCGACGAGGCCCCGGACCCTGCGGCCGATGCCGTCTATCTGCCGGGCGGCTACCCGGAACTGCACGCCGGCCGCCTCGCCTCGGCGGCGGGCTTCCTCGCCGGCTTGCGGCGAATGGCCAGCGCGGGCGCCACGATCTACGGCGAATGCGGTGGCTACATGGCGCTGGGCGACACGCTGACCGACGCCGACGGCGTCGTGCATCCAATGGCCGGGCTATTGCCGCTCGCGACGAGCTTTGCCGAGCGCCGACTGCATCTCGGCTACCGGGAAGCGGCATTGCTGGCCGACGCCCCACTCGGCCCCGCCCGAGCCCGCTTTCGGGCGCATGAGTTCCACTACGCGACAACGATCTGGCATGGTGACGCCGTTCCGCTCTTCGCGCTGCGGGACGCGACCGGGCGGCATCTGGCGCCGGCCGGGCTGCGGCGCGGCTCCGTTATGGGTTCCTTCATCCACCTGATCGACCGCGCCGAGGATTTAACCACGATCTAACCCTCCGGGAGCCTCAACTGCTGCCATCATGCCACCGTCCCCGGCTCCCAGCGTAGGCGGTTTTCGCCGGCAATCGGCCGGAAGCCGAGGCGCTGCAGCCGCGCCGCGGCGTCGCACCGGTTGTGCGCCGGCACGCTGGCGGTGACCGGCGCCATGCGGGCGCAGAGCTGCCGGATCAGCGCCGCGAAGACGCCGTGGTTGCGGTGCTCCGGCACCACGCCGGCATGCGTCAATTCGAGTACCTCCTGCTCGGCGTAATGGCGGGCGTGCTGCGCCGGCTCGGCCAGCGCGACGGCGACGATAGTGCCGGCCCCATCGACGGCCACCCACGATTCGCCGCTGCGGGCGCAGTTGCGCACCATCGTGTAGAGCGCCTCCTCACGCTCCAGCGTATCGACGAGAAGCGGCATTTCCGGCGCCAGCCGCAGGAGCAGCGCATGAATCTCGGCCGCGTCTGCGAGCGCCGCCGGGCGGCAGGAGATGTCCGTCACGCTCTTCCTCCGTGTCGACTGCCGCCGCAAGACGGCAGCTTGCCAAACCGCCGCCGAACCCGGAAGCTTTCGCGATCCCTCCAGGCAGCAGCGGAACAGGCTTTGGCCAGATCGCCTCGCAACAGCCCGGCAGCGGCGGCGGCGCTCGCCGATGTGCAGCGCCGCGCCATCGCGCTCGACCTCGGCGCGCCGCTGGCGATTCGCGTCAGCCCGCGGGCGCGGCGGCTGCTGCTGCGCGTCGACTCGGCCGACCGCAAAATCGATCTCGTGCTGCCGCGCGGCATCCCGCCGGAGCACGGCCTCAAATTCCTCGCCCGGCATCGCGGCTGGATCGCCGCGCGGCTCGACGCCTTGCCGCCGACCGTGCCGTTTGTCGACGGCGCGATCGTGCCGGTGTTCGGCCTGCCGCACCGCATCCGCCACGAGAAGGATCCGCTGGCCCCGCCGGTGGCGATTGTCGAGGGCGAGATCCGGGTCAAGGGCGAGCCGGCCCATATCGGCCGGCGGGTGCGCGACCACCTGGTCGCGCTGGCCAGGCGGGAGCTCGGCGATCGCGCCAGGAAATGCGCCGAATGGGTCGGCAAGCCGGTGTTGCGGGTCGGGGTGCGCGACACCAAGAGCCGCTGGGGCAGCTGCTCGACGCAAGGGGCGCTGTCGTTCAGCTGGCGGCTGGTACTGGCGCCCGAGGCGGTTATCGATTACGTCGTCGCGCACGAGGTGGCGCATCTCGTCGAGATGAACCACGGGCCGCGCTTCTGGCGGCTGGTGCAGAGCCTCCTGCCGCAGGACATGGCGCCGCAGCGCGCCTGGCTGCGGGCCCACCGCAACCGGCTGATGGCCTACGGCTGAGCGATCGCCGCCGGGGCCGCAGCAGGCGCCGGCGCGCGCCGCATCAGCCACAGCAGCAACAAGAGGCTCGGCACGCACAGCGCCGTGCACAAGAGGAAGAACGGCACCCACCCTAGCCGCTCGGCGAAAAACCCGCCCGAGGCCGCCAGTACGTTGAGCCCGACCGTCGCCAGTGACGACAACAGCGCGTATTGCGTCGCGGTGAAATCGCGGTTGCACAAGAGCGACAGGTAAGCGACGAACGCGGCCGAGGCCATGCCGCCGGTCAGGTTTTCGCCACCGATCGTGAAGGTCAGCATCACGAGGTCACGGCCGGCCAGCACCTGCATGGCATACATCAGGTTGGACAGCGCCTGCAGCGCGCCGCACACGAACAGCGCCCGGAACACGCCGAACCGCGCCACCAACGCTCCCCCGATCGCGACGCCGGCGAGGGTCGCGACGACGCCGTAGACCTTGGAGATCGTCGCCACCTCGACCTTCGAGAAGCCGAGCGCGACGTAAAGCGGGTTCGCCATCGAGCCGGCCAGCGCGTCGCCGAACTTGAACAGCACGATGAAGACGCCGATCGCCAGCAGCAGCACCGCGCCGTTGCGCGCGACGAGATCGAGAAACGGCGCGACGATCGCGGTCCGCAGCCAGGCCGCGACGCGCTGCGATGCGCTGCTGCCCGGCAATTGCGGCGGCAGCGCCGCGGCCTCCGGCTCCGGCGTCAGCCACACCGTCGCCATGCCGACCAGCATCAGCGCCGCCATCAGCGCATAGGCAAAATGCCAGCCGCCGAAGCTGGCGGCGTAGAGCGCCCCCGCCCCCGAGGCGAGCATCCCGAAGCGGTAGCCCCATTGCGTCGCTGCCGCGCCGGCGCCCTGCTCCTCCGGGCGCAGCAACTCGATCCGGTAGGCGTCGATGACGATGTCCTGGCTCGCCGACAGGAAGGCGACGACAACCGCGGCGAGCGCGGTGGCCGCCGGATCGATGCGCGGGTCGGTCATCCCGAGCGCCATGATCGCCAGCATCAGCAGCAGCTGGATGAGGAGTGCCCAGCTGCGCCGCCGCCCGAGCCAAGCCGTCAGGAACGGGATCGGCATTCGGTCGATCACCGGTGACCACAGGAATTTGAGGCTGTAGGAGGTGCGGACCAGCCCGAACAGGCCGATCGCGGTCAACGACACCCCGATCTCGGCCAGCCAGTAGGACAGCGTCCCGAAGGTCAGCGCCAACGGCAACCCGCTCGAAAACCCCATCAACAGGATCGCCACCAGCCGCGGCTGGCGATAGACCGCCAGCGCCGCCGCCCAATCCCGGCGGTAGACGCGTCGGCGCCCGCCCGCCGCAACCCCTGCCCGAGTTGCCTTCATCGCATGACGGAAAGTCTGAGCGCCGGATCAGCGCCTAAAGTGTCATCCCCGGGCTTGACCCGGGGATCCACGCGCCCCTTGTGGATGGCCGGGTCAAGCCCGCCCATGACGGCTTGCAGGAAAGGGGTCGGCGACAAGAAACAACCCGCTAGCGGCGACGGTCGATGACGTAGTAGGAGCCATTCCAATCGGGGATCCGGAAGGCGGGCTGCGGCGGCGGCAGCCCCTCCTGCGGAAACAGCGCCAGCAGGTGTTCGATCTCGGCCTCGCTTTCGCGCTTGCGGAAGAAGCGCTCGGCGTCGAACAGCACAAATGGATGCGGCCGCAATGCCCTGATGTTGCTACGCAGCTCCTCCTCGGGCACCCCGGCGGCGACATTGGTGAAGACCAGGGCGGCGCCGTCCGGAATGGGCGCCGCAATGGCGGACGGGAAGGCGCCATACACCAGCCGCGCGTTGGCGCCGACCGCCGGCATGCGGCACCCCACCGCCTCCAACACCGCGGCAAACGTCGCGGCGCGCCGCGGATCGAATTCGACGCCGAAAGCCCGCCGGCCGTTCAGACCGAGCACCATGGCCATGAGGCCGAAGCCGGAGCCGATATCCACGATCGGCTGGCCGGGGTCGAGCGCCGCGAGCAGGTAGCGCACCACCTGCCTTTCGTAATCCTGGATCAGGCTGCCCTGCCGCAGCAGCAGGTCGTAGTATTCGTAAGTGCCGGTGTAATACCGGCCGATCGCCGCGATCCGCTGTCTGACGACGGCCTGCGCCGCCCGGTCGAGGATGGCGTCGGCCGGCAGGTCAGCGCCGAGAGGCCGCTCGGCCGGGGCCGTCAAGCCGGTGTCGTCGCCGGTGTCTTCCCCCGCCTCCTGCCCAGCCTCATCCCGCTCGCCCCGCCAGGCGCGCGCCCATGCCTCGGTCGCAGCCGCAAAATTGCCGCGGCTCGTCTCCAACTCGGCGAGCATCGTCAGGCCTTCCCGGTGGCCGGGATCGATCGCCAGCAGCGCCTGCAGCGACTGCGCGGCTTCCGTCGGCGGGCCGCTGCGCAGCAGCAGGCGGCTGAGCAGCACGCGGGCGTCGAGGTGCTGCGGCACCTGCTCGAGAACGCTGCGCAAACGCGCGGCCGCCGCATCCTGCCCGGTGCGCACATAGAGCCGCCCGAGTTCGAGCGACGCCTCGACGTGCTGCCGCTCGAACGCGCGCACGGCCTCGAACCCGCGGATCGCCGCCGCGATGTCGCCGCTGGCGAGCGCGGCTCTCGCCGCCTTCAGGGGTTCGGCGATGCCCGGCTTGGGCCGCGACCGCAAATG
>JBLMXS010000420.1:0-4619 GCA_050257895.1 Thiohalocapsa sp. | reverse complement strand
GTGCGAAAAAGCCGCCACCGGGCTGCCGAGCCGGCGCACCTCGTCGACCGTCCGGGCGCCGCTCGCCGCCAGCCGCCGGGCGGTCTCGGCGACGAGATCGCGCACCCTGCGGTCGATCAAGCGGCGAATCGCCTCGTGGATCAGTCGCGCCTCCTCGAGCCCGGGGTAGCGCGCCGCCACCTCGTCGAACACCGCGCCGACCAGCGGCACCTCGGCGAGATCGGCGACGCCGAACAGCCCGGCCCGCAGCCCGTCGTCGATGTCGTGGTTGTTGTAGGCGATGTCGTCGGCGAGCGCGGCGATCTGCGCCTCCGGCCCGGGCTGCGTGTCGAGGTCGAGCCGGTGCCTGCGGTCGTATTCGGCGATGGCCGGCGGCACCGCCGCGTCGCGGCCGGGGCCGAGGAGCGGGCCGTTGTGCTTGGCGATGCCCTCCAATGTCTCCCAGGTGAGGTTCAGCCCGTCGAACTCGGCGTAATGCCGTTCGAGGCTGGTCAGGATGCGCAAGGTCTGCTCATTGTGCCAGAAGCCGCCATAGGGCGCCATCTCGGCGTTGAGCGCCTCCTCGCCGGCATGGCCGAACGGCGTGTGGCCGAGATCGTGCGCCAGCGCCACGGCCTCGGCGAGGTCCTCGTCGAGCCCCAGCGCGCGGGCGATCGTGCGGGCGATCTGCGCCACTTCGAGGCTGTGCGTCAGCCGGGTGCGGTAGTGGTCGCCCTCGTGATAGACGAAGACCTGCGTCTTGTGCTTGAGGCGGCGGAATGCCGTCGAATGGATGATGCGGTCGCGGTCGCGCTGGAACGGCGAGCGCATGTCGCTTTCCGGCTCGGGGTGAAGCCGGCCGCGGGTGTTCTCGGGGTTTGACGCGTAGGGCGCGCGCGACACCGCCCAGGCCATGGCTGCAACCAACTCGATTGTCGTCCCGGGAAGACGAATGCCGGGATGACAGGTTTGGAGGACGGTGGCGCGGCAGATCAGGCGCGCACCAGCGGCTTGTATTTGATGCGGTGGGGCTGCAATGCTTCGGCGCCGAGGCGGCGGCGGCGGTCGGTTTCGTAATCGGCGTAGTTGCCCTCGAACCATTCGACCTGGCTGTCGCCCTCGAAGGCGAGGATATGGGTCGCGATGCGGTCCAAAAACCAGCGGTCGTGGGTGATGATGACGGCGCAGCCGGGGAAGTCGAGCAAGGCCTCTTCAAGGGCGCGCAGCGTGTCGATGTCGAGGTCGTTGGTCGGCTCGTCGAGGAGGAGCAGATTGGCGCCCTCCTTCAGCATCTTCGCGAGATGCACGCGGTTGCGCTCGCCGCCCGAGAGTTGCCCCACCTTTTTCTGCTGGTCGGGGCCGCGGAAGTTGAACAAGGCGCAATAGGCGCGGCTGGCGATCTTGCGGCGGCCGAGATCGATCTCGTCCTGGCCGCCGGAAATCTCCTGCCACACGGTGTTGGCGGCGCCCAGCGCGTCGCGCGACTGGTCGACATAGCCGAGCTTCACCGTCTCGCCGATGCGCAGCGTGCCGCTGTCCGGCTTGTCGGCGCCGGTGATCATGCGGAACAGGGTCGTCTTGCCGGCGCCGTTCGGGCCGATGACGCCGACGATGCCGCCCGGCGGCAGGCGGAAGCTCAATTCCTCGATCAGGAGGTGGTTGCCGAAGCCCTTCCGCAGGCGGTTGGCCTCGACCACGAGATCGCCGAGCCGCGGCCCCGGTGGCAGCACGATCTGCGCCGTCTCGGGCGCGTTCTCGCGGCTTTGCGCGACCAAAGCCTCGTAGGCCGAGACGCGCGCCTTGCTCTTCGCCTGGCGGGCCCGCGGGCTCTGGCGGACCCATTCCAATTCGCGTTCCAGCGTACGCTGGCGCGCCTCCTCCTGGCGGCCCTCCTGCTGCAGCCGCGCCTGCTTCTGCTCCAGCCAGCCGGAATAATTGCCCTCGTAGGGGATGCCGTGGCCCCGGTCGAGTTCGAGGATCCACCCCGCCACCTCGTCGAGGAAATAGCGGTCGTGCGTGACGGTAACGACGGTGCCGGGATAGTCCTTCAGAAAGCGCTGCAGCCAGCCGACCGACTCGGCGTCGAGGTGGTTGGTCGGCTCGTCGAGCAACAAGAGGTCGGGGCGCTGCAGCAACAGGCGGCATAGCGCCACCCGCCGCCGCTCGCCGCCGGACAAAGTCTCGACCGACGCTTCGCCGGGCGGGCAGCGCAGCGCATCCATCGCGATCTCGACGGTGCGGTCCAATTCCCAGGCGCCGGCTCGGTCGATCTTCTCCTGCAACTCGCCCTGCTCGGCGATCAGCGTTTCCATCTCCTCCGGCGACAACTCCTCGGCGAAGCGAGCGCTGACTGCTTCGAAGCGGTCGAGCAGCGCCTTGGTCTCGGCCAGCCCCTCCATCACGTTGCCGGCGACGTCCTTGTCGGGGTCGAGCGCGGGTTCCTGCGGCAGGAAGCCGACCCGCGCGCCGTCGGCGGCCCAGGCTTCGCCGGAGAACTCGCGGTCCTCGCCCGCCATGATGCGCAATAAGGTCGACTTGCCGGCGCCGTTGAGCCCAAGGACGCCGATCTTCGCCCCCGGCAGGAACGACAGCCAGATATCGTGCAGCACCTGCCGGCCGCCCGGGTAGCTCTTGCTCAACCCCTTCATCACGTAGATGTATTGATACGCTGGCATCTTATTGGCTTCGGCCCACGCCTTTCCGACGGAACGATGACCCACGGCCGCGATGAGCCGCCGTCTTTGGTCAACACCTAACCTATCGCAGATCGACGCGATTGCGATAGCGATGGCGGCGCGTGTTGCAGCGGGAGGATCTGGGCCTCGGATGAATGGGTTCCGGCTTTCGCCGGGAATGCGGTAATGCTTTCTCTTAACAGTGCCGATCCAGACGGAACAGTGAATGACCGACGTGCTTGAGCCATCTCCTCTCATCCCGCACAGCTGCCATTGGGGTGCGTTCTTGGTGCGCGCGAAGGGGCGCGAGATCGAAATCGTGCCGCATCCGCGGGACCCGGCGCCGTCGCGGCTGCTCGCAAACATCCCGGCCGCCGTGTCGCAAAAGGCGCGGATCGCGCGGCCGATGATCCGGCGCGGCTGGCTCGAGCACGGCCCCGGTCCGGACGAGCGGCGCGGCGCCGACGAGTTTTTCGCCGTCGAATGGCCGGAACTGTTCGACCGGCTCGCCGCCGAATTGCGCCGCGTCTACGACGCGCACGGCGCCGGCGCGGTTTACGGCGGCTCCTATGGCTGGGCCAGCGCCGGCCGGTTCCACGACGCGCAGCACCAGCTGCACCGCTTTCTCAACCTCGCCGGCGGCTATGTCCGCTCGGTCGGCAGCTATTCTTCCGGCACCGCCAGCGTACTCTTGCCGCATGTCATCGGGCCGCAGGCGTTCGTTGCCGGCAACAATGTCAGTTGGCGCGAGCTGGCCGAGGAGAGCGCGCTCGTGCTGGCATTCGGCGGCATGGCGCTGAAGAACAACGACATCGGCAACGGCGGCACCAGCCGCCACGTCGCCCGCGACTATCTCATGGCGGCAACCCGGCGCGGCGTCGAATTCCACCTCGTGTCGCCGATCCGCGACGACCTGCCGGAGACGGTCGCGGCGACCTGGCACCCCATCCGCGCCGGCACCGACGTCGCGCTGATGCTCGGCCTGGCGCATGCGCTGGTCAGCGCCGGGTCGCATGATCGCGAATTTCTCGACCGTTATTGCGTCGGCTGGGATTCGTTCGAAGCCTATCTCCTCGGCAGCGAAGACGGGCAGCCGAAGGACCCCGGATGGGCTGCCGCGATCTGTGGCATCGCACCCGACGAGATCGCGGCCTTGGCCCGCCGGCTCGTCGGAAGGCGGGTGCTGGTCACCTGCGCGATGTCATTGCAGCGCGCCGAGCACGGCGAGCAGCCGGTGTGGATGGCGCTGGCGCTGGCCGCGATGCTTGGCCAGATCGGGCTGCCGGGCGGCGGCTTCGCCTATGCACTCGGCGCCGTCTCGAACACCGGCAAGCCGCCGCTGGCGGTGCCGTTGCCGACGATGCCGACCGGCCGCAACCCGGTCGCCGCCTTCATTCCGGTGGCGCGCATTGCCGACATGCTGCTGCACCCCGGCGAGGCGTTCGATTTCAACGGCCAAAGGCTGACCTATCCCGACATCCGCCTCGTCTATTGGGCCGGCGGCAACCCGTTCCACCACCACCAGGATCTGGGCCGCCTGCGGCGCGCCTTCTGCCGCCCCGACACGGTGGTCGTGCAGGATTCGGTGTGGACCGCGAGCGCCCGCCACGCCGACATCGTGCTGCCGGCGACGATCACCTTGGAGCGCGAGGATATCGGCGCCGCCGACGGCGATCCGCTGCTGGTGGCGATGCACCGGGCGGTGCCGCCCTTTGCCGAGGCGCGCGACGACCACGCGATCTTTGCCGGGCTGGCCGAACGGCTCGGCTTCGGCGAGGCCTTCACCGAGGGCCGCGACCTGCGGCAATGGCTGGCGCAGCTCTACGAGCCGACGCGGCAGGCGCTCGCCGAGCGCGGCGTCAACGCCCCCGCCTTCGACGAATTCTGGGCCGACGGGGAATTGGCGCTGCCGCTGCAGGAATGGGACGGCGGCCCGCTGCGGGACTTCCGCCGCGATCCCGAAGG
>JBLMXS010000419.1:0-3995 GCA_050257895.1 Thiohalocapsa sp. | reverse complement strand
ATTCCTCGAGCGTATCGGCATGCAGCACCGGCATCGGGCCCAATGCCCGTCGCGCCAGCTCGGCGGTGACCCTCTCGCACCAGTCGGCGAACCGGCCAGGCGATCCCACGACAAAAAACAGCATTGCTCCGCTTGCATCGCGTTGCCCGGCCGGCGCGGGACCGCCGTGGTTTCTACCCAATCGGCGGCGGCGTGTCGATCAGCCCGCCTGCCGATCAGTCTGGGTCCTGTCGCGACAGCAACAGGTCACTGTGCGGCAGGTCGAGCAGCTGGCTGGCGGCGAGCGGCTCCAGGTTTGCGGTCGCGCTGTCGATATGCCAGAAGCGGAAGCCGCGCTGCTGCAGCCAGGCGATGTAGGCCGGGATGTCGACCGCGTGCGCCTGCATGATGCCGAGCGACCATTCGGTGACGATTTTGAGACTGGGCGAGCGTTCGATCAGCGCCGCGGCCCCGCGCAGGGCCTGCGGCTCGGCGCCCTCGATGTCCATGTGCAGCAGGTCGACCGCCGCGACGCGCTCACCGAGCAGGGCGTCGAGCGTGACGGCCGGCACCGTTAGGCGAATCGGGTAGCTGTCGTCGTAGAGCCGGCTGGCGCCGGCGGGCACGAGGTTGCCGCTGCCGAAATGGTCCGGCGACAGCGCCAGCGCGAGCGTGCCGGGCGTGTCGGCGACGGCGAGGCAATGCAGCTCCGCGCGGTCCTCGAAATGGTTGATGAAGATCGTCGCGGCAAGCAGCCGCATCACCTCGGGATGCGGCTCGAACGCAAAGACGCGGCCGTGCGGGCCGGCCGCGTCGCAGAAATTAAGGGTGTGGTAGCCGACATTGGCGCCGAGGTCGATCACCGTATTGCCCGGCCGCAGCAGCCGCCGCATCGTCTGCTCGACGTGATTCTCCCAATCGCCGCTCGCCAGGATGCGCGGCGTCAGGTCGATATCCTGCGGCAGCAAATAGAGGCGCATGCCGTGATGCGTCCAGCACAGCACCCGGTCGCCGAGAAAGAGCGCCGGCGGGCGCGTATCGGCGGCCGGTGCCGCCGAAGCCGGCTCGCTCGCCGGCTTCGGCGGCACCAGCGCCTCGTAGCGGCGGCGGAACTCGTCCGTCGCCAGCAGATGGTCGACCAGCTCGGGCAATGATCCGAGGCGCAGCGCGGCGGCGATCTCCGCCTCCCCGGCCGGCGACCGCCGCAGCAGCAGCTCGAAGCCGGCGACCACCTCCGCGCGGCGCAGCCGGGCGTTGGCCTGGCGACGGCGCAGGATTGTCATTGTCGGCGGGCGGGGCGGCTCACAGCGCCAGCACCGCTTCGAAATCGTCGGAAGCGTCGATCGCCTGCGGCCCGGCGCCGCCGCGCAGCTGCGGCACGACATGGCCGAAGGCGAGCCGACCGTGCGAGACCGCGCTGGCCACGAGGATTCGGATTTCGAGCCCTTGCCGGCTCGGCTCTTCGATCGTGAACGCAATGTCGGCAACGTGCACCCCGCCGCGCGTCGGCGCCAGCGTTGCCAGCCCGAGCTGGCGCGAATCGGCGAAGGCATCGACGACCAATACCGTCCCCGGCGTCTCCGGCGACAGGCCGAGCACCACCCGCGCCCGCCAATCGCCCGGCGGCAGGTGGATATACGGCCCGAAGATCAAGTTGCGCGGGCCGCCAGCGACATCGATCGGGCCGCACGGGCTGCCGAGCGCCTCGAGCAGAAACAACTCGCGGGTCCACACGATCTCGCCGAGCGTCCCCGACACGAATTGGCGATGGTAGGGCAACAGCGCGCCGGCCAGCATCTTGGCGACCTCCGGCGGCAGGTCGGCCGCACGCTGCGGCGACGGCGACAGACCGCTCGCCGCCAGCTGAGCGGCGATCGCCCGGGCGCGCCGTCGAGGGATCGCCAAATCGACATGCGCGGCGATTGCCGCCACCGCCGCCGCCGGGTCGGCGCGCGCCTCTTCGGCGGTGAGCACGAAAGCGCCCGGCAAGGCCGCGTACGGCATCAGGAACGGATAGCTGTTGGCGAGCGCGCGGACCAGCTGCCTCGGGACGGCGCCGGTTGCGGCGGTCACGTCGGCGATCGCCGCCTCGGGATCGTCGAGGGCGACGACAAACGGGATCTCGCGCGCCGCCAGCACGTCCCGCAGCGGGTCGTCGGGCTGACAGGCATTGACGACGAAGCGCTCGCCATCGCCGCCGACATTGGCGACGAGCACGGCGCCGAGTTCTTCGAGGATCGAGGGCACCGGCTGGTAGCCGAGCATCGCGGCAATGGGCGGCCACGCCAGAGTGACGGCCGGGCCGGCCGGCGCCGCCAGCCGCGCCAGCACGCCGGCGCACCATTCCGCGAACCGGCCGGGCAGCCCCATCACCAGCAGGATCACCAGTCCTCACCTGTGTTGCCGCAGCGAGCCCGAGGATCTAGCGCCGCACGCCGCGCTTGTCACCCCGCCTGCGCGGGCTGCCGCTTATCATAGGCATCACCGGAAATCGCGGCTGGGGATGGCGATCGCCGGGGCGGCGAGCGGATGGCGCGGGCCGGGTGCGACGGCTGGGCGCCGGACGGCTGGTTCGTCGCCGGTGCGGTCGCGCAACGTGCCGAGGCGGGCGGTCCAGTCGCGCAGATCTTCGGCGACCAGGTGGATGACGCCTTCCTCGCGCTGCAGGCGGCCGCGGCAATACAGCAGCGTCGCCCCGAGCGCGGCGCGGCGGAAGCGTTCGAGGACGGCCGGCCAGACGATCAAATTGGCGATGCCGGTCTCGTCCTCGAGCGTCACGAAGACGACGCCGTTGGCGCTGCCCGGGCGCTGGCGGATCAGCACCAGCCCGGCGATCGCCACAAGCCGGCCGACCGGCAGGACCGCCAGATCGCGAGCGCAGACAAGACCGCCGGCGGCCAATTCGGCGCGCAGAAATGCCAGGGGATGTCGTTTCAAGGTCAACCCGGTCGTCAGGTAATCCTCGACGACATGCTCGCCGAGCGGCATCGCCGGCAGCAGCGCGGCGGCAAATTCCTCGCCTCTAAATTCCTCGCCCTTTTTGTCATCCCGGCGCAAGCCGGGATCCATCCCGGAGGAGGCTGAGCCGCGGCCACATGGGTCCCCGCCTTCGCCGGGATGACATTCTGCGGCGGCGAAAAGCGGCAGCGGCGCCTCGCCCAGGGCCTGCAAGGTCCACAAGCCGCGGCGCCGGTCCAACCCCAGTGAGCGCAAGGCGTCAGCGGCGGCCAGCCGCTCGAGGACGGCACGGCCGAGCCCGCTGCGCCGCCACAGATCTTCGGCATCGCGGTAACCTCCTCCGCGCGCCTTGACGAGGCGCAGCGCATCGGCCTCTGCCTGCCCCTTCACCTGCCGCAGCCCGAGCCGCAGCGCCAGCCCTCCACTGGGAAGAGCTGTGCCCCTCACCCCGGCTCTCTCCCCGCAAGCGGGGAGAGGGAGAGTTGCAGCGCGGCATTGCCACAGCGTTCCCTCTCCGCGCTTGCGGGGAGAGGGACAGAGCCTGCCCCGGGCTCGACCCGGGGGTGAGGGGCTTTCTCCAGAGACAAGTTCCAGCGTGCAGTCCCAGTCGCTGAAATTGACGTCGGCGGGGCGCACCTCGACGCCGTGCTCGCGGGCGTCGCGGACGATCTGCGCCGGCGCGTAAAACCCCATCGGCTGGCTGTTCAGCAGGGCACAGGCAAAGACATCGGGATAGACGCATTTGATCCACGCCGAGACATAGACCAAAAGCGCAAAGCTGGCGGCGTGGCTTTCCGGGAAACCGTAGGTGCCGAACCCCTCGATCTGGCTGAAGCAGCGGGTCGCGAACTCGGCGGTGTAGCCGTTCTTCACCATGCCCTTGATGAACCTGTCGCGAAACAGGTGGATCTCGCCGTTGCGCTTGAACGTCGCCATCGCCCGGCGCAGGCGGTCGGCCTCGTCGGGCGGAAAGCCGGCGCCGACGATCGCGATCTTCATCGCCTGTTCCTGGAACAGCGGCACGCCAAGCGTCTTGCCGAGCACCCGGCGCAGCGCCT
>JBLMXS010000418.1:0-4437 GCA_050257895.1 Thiohalocapsa sp. | reverse complement strand
CGGCCGCCTTCGACCCGTGGATGTCGCGGCAGATGCGCCGCGATTTCGGCATCGCCCTGCCGGAGCAGGCGATCGGCATCGCCGCCAACGATTTCGCGCAGGCGCTGGGCGCGCCGTCGGTCGCGCTGACGCGGGCGACGCGACGCGAGGGGGTGCCGACGGTGCCGTCGCGGTGGTTGTTGCGGCTCGACACGGTGTTGCGGGCGGTCGGGCTCGAGGGACGGCTCGGACCCGACCCGGAGATCATCGCGGCGGCGGCCCTGCATGACGAGCCTTCCGGCCGCACCGCAGGGCCCCCTGCCCTGCCCTGCCCGCCGGTGGCGGCGCGGCCGCGCGAGCTGCCGGTAACGCAGATCGAGATGTGGATGCGCGATCCCTACGCGATCTACGCCCGCCACATCCTGAAGCTCAGAGCGCTCGACGAGCTCGACGTCGAGCCGGGCCGCGCCGACCTCGGCATTGCCGTGCACGACGCCCTGGCCAAATTCATCGCGCGGTATCCGCGCGAGCTGCCGCTGTTTGCCGAGGACGAGCTGATTGCGCTCGGCCGCGATTGTTTCGGCGGATTCCTGTCGCGGCCGGGCGTGTGGGCGTTCTGGTGGCCGCGCTTCGAGCGCATCGCGCGCTGGTTCATCGCCGAAGAACGCCTGCGCCGCGGCTCGCTTTTCGAGAGCGTCAGCGAATGCCGCGGCCGCCTGGTGGTGCCAGGCCGTGCCGGCCCGTTCGCCATCACTGCCATCGCCGACCGCATCGACCGCCGGGCCGACAGCGAGCTGATCCTGATCGATTACAAGACCGGCAGCGTGCCGACCAGGGCCGAGATCGAGAACGCCATCGCTGTCCAGCTGCCGCTCGAAGCGGCGATCGCCCGTGACGGCAGGTTCGAGCGGCAGGTTAACGGCCGTCCCGTCAAGGGCGGCGCCCCGATCAGCGGCGTCGCGGCGGCGCTCGAATATTGGCGGCTCGCAGGCGGCGACCCCGCAGGCATGCGCTGTCCAATCGCCGAAACCGACCCGGCGGCGCTGGTTGACGACGTGCTGACGGCGGTGCGCGACCTGATCGACCGCTACGACGATCCGGCGATGCCGTACCAGCCGGTGCCGGACCCGCGATGGCGGCCGCGCTATTCCGATTACGGCCATCTCGAGCGGCTCGACGAGGCTGAGATCGAGCCCGAGCCCGAGGCCGGGGAGGATGCGCGGTGACGCTTATCGAAGAGACCGCGGCCATGCGCCAGCGCCAGGCGGTGGCGCCGGACAAGTCGGTCTGGGTCGCCGCCTCGGCCGGTACCGGCAAGACCAAGGTGCTGACCGACCGGCTGCTGGCGTTGATGCTCGACGGCACCGATCCGGCGAAGATCCTCTGTCTCACCTTCACCCGCGCCGCCGCCGCCGAGATGGCGAACCGCATCAACCAGCGCCTCGCCGCCTGGACGACATTACCGCCGGGAGCGCTGGCGGGCGAGCTGGTGCAGCTGACCGGCCGCATGCCGCAGGAAGAGGATCTGGCGCGCGCCCGCCGGCTCTTTGCGATGATCCTCGACACCCCGGGCGGCGCCAAGATCGCGACGATCCACGCCTTCTGCCAGTCGCTGCTGCGCCGTTTCCCGCTCGAAGCGGGCGTGCCGCCGGAATTCGCGGTGATCGACGAGCGCGGCGCCAAGGAAGCGTTGATCGAGGCCGCCGAGACGGTCATCGCGACAGCGCGGCGCGACCTGCGATCGCCACTGGCGGCGGCGCTGGCGATCGTCGCGGCGCATGCCCAGGAGGAGCGTTTTGTCGGGCTGATGGCCGAGCTGGCGGCCGAGCGCGAGAAGCTGCGCCGCGCGCTGGCGGATGGCCACGACGGGTTGCGCCGGCGGCTCTGCGGCAGGCTCGGCGTCGTCGAGAGCGCAACCCCGGAGAGCGTCGTCGGCGCCTTCTGCAGCGGCGGCGACTTCGCGGGGCTGCGCGCAGCCGCGGCGGCGCTGACGTCGGGCTCCCCGGCCGACCAGGGGCGCGGCGCAGCGATCGCCGCCTGGTGCGACAGCCACAGCGAGCAGCGGCCACTGCTGCTCGACGCCTATCTCCTGAACTTCCTGACCCAGAAGGGCGACGTCCGCGGCTCGCTGATCACCAAGCCGGCCGCGAAAGCCGCATCTGTCGACGCCGGCGCGGTGTTGCAGGCGGAAGCCGAGCGGGCGCTGCGGTTCCGCGAGGAGCGCGCCGCCGCCGTGGTGGTCGAGGCGACGGCGGCATTACTTCGCCTCGGCGCCGCCGTGCTGGACGCCTACGAACAGCGCAAGCGGCTGCATGGGCTGCTCGATTACGACGACCTGGTGCTCCGCGCCTTGGCATTGCTACGGCGGCCCGGCGTCGCGCCGTGGGTGCTGTTCAAGCTCGACGGCGGGCTCAACCACATCCTGATCGACGAGGCGCAGGATACCAACCCGGAGCAATGGGCGATCGTCGCCGCGCTCGCCGAGGAGTTCTTCGCCGGCGACGGCGTCACCGACAGCGAACGCCTGCGCACCGTCTTCGCGGTCGGCGACACCAAGCAGTCGATCTACAGCTTTCAGCGCGCCGAGCCGCGCGAGTTCCTGCGGATGCGGCAGCATTTCCAGGAGCGCGTGACGGCGGCTACGCGTGACGGCTGGCGCATCGTGCCGCTGGAGATCTCGTTCCGCGCCGCCGAGCCTTTGCTGCAGGCGGTCGATGCGGTGTTCCGCCAGGACGCCGCCGCCGACGGCGTCGCGCTCGACGGCATCGCCATCCGGCATGTCGCGGCGCGCGGCGGCGCGGCCGGGCTCGTCGAATTGTGGCCGGCGGTATTGCCGGAGCCGGATGTTTTGGGCCCGCAGGCGGGCGGGACGCCAGCGGTGCGGTTGGCGGAGCCGCGCACTCGCCTCGCCCGCGCCATCGCCGCGACGATCGCGCGCTGGCTGCAGCGCGGCGAATTGCTGGAGGCGCGCGGGCGTGCGTTGCGGCCGGGTGACGTCATGGTGCTGGTGCGCCGCCGCAACGCCTTCGTCGTCGACCTGTTGCGGGCGTTGAAGGCGCAGGGCGTGCCGGTGGCGGGCGCCGACCGGCTGCTGCTGGCGCAGGAGATGGCGGTGCGCGACCTGGTGGCGCTCGGCCATTTCCTGCTGCTGCCGGAAGACGATTTGACGCTCGCCACGGTGCTGAAAGGCCCGCTGTTCGGCCTGTCGGAGGACGCGCTGTTCCGGCTCGCCTACAACCGGGGCAACGACACGCTGTGGCGGCGCCTCGGCCGCATGGCGGACGACTGCCCGGCGATGCGGGCGGCCTTCGACCGCCTGCTGGCGCTGCGGGCCCGCGCCGATTTCGCGCCGCCGTTCGAGCTATTTTCCGAGATCCTGGCAGCCGGCGGCGGGCGCCAGGCCTTGCTGGCGCGGCTGGGGCCGGAGGCGGCCGATCCGATCGACGAATTCCTTGCCCTTGCGCTGCTTTACGAGCGCGAGCATGTGCCGTCGCTGCAGGGTTTCCTGCGCTGGCTGATCGCCGGCGACATCGAGGTGAAGCGCGATTTCGGCGAAAAGCTGCGCGACGAAGTGCGCATCCTGACCGTGCATGGCGCCAAGGGGCTGGAGGCGCCGGTCGTCTTCCTGCCCGACACGATGCAGCTGCCGGACCGCGGCTCGCCGCTGCTGTGGTGCGAATCCGACGGGCTGCCGCTGTGGCGCCCGCGCGGCGATTTCGCTGCGCAGCGTTACGCCGCCGAGCGCGCCGCATTGCGGCAGCGCCAGCTGCAGGAATATCGCCGCCTCCTCTATGTCGCACTGACGCGGGCGCAGGACCGGCTCTACGTCTGCGGCTGGGAAACGCGGCGGCCAACCCGCGAGGCGCCGTCATGGCATGCACTGTGCGCCGCGGCCTGGCAGGAGACGTTCGACACGGTCTCCTTCGAGACGCGGCCGCTGCTCGGCGAGCGCGACGGCTGGTCCGGCAGCCGCCTGCGGCTGAGCGCACCGCAAATCAGCCCGCCGCGTCGCGAGCCTGCGGCGGCCGCCATCCGAGCGGCGCCGGTGCCGGCATGGGCCGCGTCGCCGCCGCCGCCCGAGCCGACGCCGCCGCGCCCGCTATTGCCGTCGCGCCCGAGCGGCCGCGAGCCGGCGACGCTGTCGCCGCTGGTGGCGGCGGGCCGCGACCGCTTCAAGCGCGGCCTCCTCGTGCACCGCCTGCTGCAAAGCCTTCCCGAGCTGCCGGCAGCGCAGCGCGCCGCCGCGGCAGCGCGGTTCCTCGCGTTGCCGCTGCACGGCCTCGACCCGGCCGAGCAGGCGGCGATCCGCGACGAGACGCTGGCGGTGCTGAACGATGCCGAATTCGCGCAATTGTGGGGGCCGCAGGCCCGCGCCGAGGTGTCGGTGGTCGGGTTTATCCCGGGCGCCCAGCCCACTGGCGGGCACGCCCTGTCAGGGCAGATCGACCGCCTCCTCGT
>JBLMXS010000417.1:0-2856 GCA_050257895.1 Thiohalocapsa sp. | reverse complement strand
TATGGCGGCTGACTATGTTGAAGCTGCGCGAGGGCAACCCTGCTTTCCTCGCCGCCAACGGCTTTGGAGATTAGCGCCCGTGCCTCAGTCGAGCGTCCGCGCCGCCGTCGAAGCTTTCGCGCGCGGCGAGATCGTTGTCGTCACCGACGACGACGACCGCGAGAACGAAGGCGACCTGATCATCGCCGCGGCGCACGCGACGCCGGAAAAGATGGCGTTCATTATCCGCCACACCTGCGGCATCGTCTGCGCTCCGGTCACCGCGGAGATCGCCCGCCGCCTGCACCTGGCCCCGATGGTCGCCGATAGCGATGCGATCCACGGCACCGCCTTTACGATCTCGGTCGACTACCGCCATGGCACGACGACCGGCATCTCCGCCGAGGAGCGCACCGCGACGATCCGGGCGCTGGCCAACGGCAATACCGGCCGCGCCGATTTCGTGCGTCCCGGCCACATCTTTCCGCTGATTGCCAAGGATGGCGGCGTCCTGATCCGCTCGGGGCACACCGAGGCGGCGATCGATTTGTGCCGGCTCGCCGGGATCGAGCCGGTGGCGGCGATCTGCGAACTGGTCAATGACGACGGCACCGTGATGCGCGGCCCGCAGGTTGCGGCGTTCGCCAAGAAGAATGCATTGAGGCGCATCGCCGTCGCCGATCTGATCGCCTACCGCCAGGCGCGCGAGAAGCTGGTGACGCGCGTCGCCGAATTCACGATCGATACCGAGGCGGGCGAGTTTGCCGGCTACGCCTACGTCACGCCGTTCGACAAGGTGCATCACTTCGCCTTCGTCTACGGCGACATCAGCGACGGCCGTAACGTCCCGACGCGACTGCACCGCGCCAACGTCATCGAGGACGTGTTCGCCGGCGCCAAGCCGATCCACACCGCGCTGGCACGCTTCAAGGAGGCCGGCCGCGGCGTTCTCGTCTATCTGCGCGAGGGCACCTCCGGCGTCCCGACCACCGCGCTCGCCGACGACAGCACGCCCTCCGAATTGGAGCGCAGCCGGCACTGGAAGGATATCGGGCTCGGAGCGCAGATCCTGCGCGATCTCGACATCAGATCGATCCGGCTGCTCGCCACGAGGGCGCGCACCTATGTCGGGCTTGCCGGCTTCGGCATCGAGATCGCCGCCACCGAGCCGCTCGAGGAGCCGTCAAACCTGCGGCTGATCGTCAAGGAAGCGGATGCCCAGCGTCGCGGCGGCGGCGATTGCTGATCTGCGGCAAAGCGAAAGCCCGGGCCTGCAATTTCACGGCAGCAGCTTGCCGGGGTTGAGGAGGCCGGCGGGGTCGAGCGCGGCATTGAGGCGCCGCATCAGGTCGAGTTAGGCGCCGCCGCGCCATTCCGGCATCATGTAGGGCTTGAGGCGGCCGATGCCATGCTCGGCCGAGAAGCTGCCATCGAGGTCGCGCACGACGGTGTTGACCGCATCCATCAGCGCGTGGTCGCGCGCCAGGAACGCGTCGCCGTCGGCGCCCTCGGGCTGCACCAAATTGACATGGATGTTGCCGTCGCCGAGGTGGCCGAACGGGACATAGCGGATCCCCGGCACCAGCCGCTCGCAGACCTCGCCGGCGCGGCGGATCAGCTCCGGCACGCGCGAGACCGGCACCGAGACGTCGTTCTTGACCGAGGCGCCCGCCCGCTTCTGCGCCTCGGAATGCTCCTCCCGCAAGCGCCACAGCGCGGCGCGCTGCGGCCCGCTCTCCGCGATGACCGCGTCGGTGACCAGCCCCGCCTCCAGCGCCGCCGCCAGCACGGCCTCCAGGGAGCCGCGCAGATCGGCGCCGGTGCGCGGGGTCGCCAGCTCGACGAGGACGTAATGCGCCGCCGGCTGCGCCAATGGCAATGCCGCGCCGGGAATGTGGCGCAGCACCAGCTCGACGCCGAGGCCGGACATGTATTCGTAAGCTTGGATCGCGGCGGCATCCTGTGTTCGCAGCCGGTTGAAGAGGCCGAGCGCCGCCTCGGGCGAGGCGACCGCGCACAGCGCGACTTCGCTCTCGCGCGGCTGCGGGTAGAGCTTCAGGACGGCGGCGGTGACGATGCCGAGCGTCCCCTCGCTGCCGACAAACAGCTGGCGCAGGCAATAGCCGGTGTTGTCCTTGTGCAGTCGCCTGAGGCCGTTCCATACCTGCCCGTCCGGCAACACGACTTCGAGCCCGAGCACGAGGTCGCGCGCGTTGCCGTACCGCACCGTGTTGTTGCCGCCGGCATTGGTGGCGAGCACGCCGCCGATCTGCGCCGAGCCCTCGGCGCTGATCGACAGCGGCAACAGGCAGCCGGCCTCGGCCGCCGCGTCCTGCGCCGCCTTCAGGACGACGCCGGCCTCGATCTCCATCGTCATGTCGATCGGGTCGATCTCCCGCACCCGGTTGAGCCGCGACAGGCTGAGGATGATCTCCGACCCCTCCTCGCCAACCGCGGCGCCGCCGACCATGCTGGTGTTGCCGCCCTGCGGCACGATCGCGACGCGATGCCCTGCCCGACGGTGCTCGGCGCACAGGCGCACCGCCGCCGCGACCTCCGCCGTCGTCGCGGGACGCAAGACCGCCGGCGTCCGGCCATGATAGAGGCGACGCCAATCCTCGCAGTAGGGGGCGGTGTCGGCTGGATCCGTCAGGATGCCGCTCGGCCCGAGCAACTTGCGCAGCTGTTCGATCAGATCGGCCATCGCCAGACCCCGGTTATCGCGCTTGGCAAATTAACCCGCGATGCCGGAACTTGTCCCGGATACCGCTGAGCCACTCATAATAAGTTTGTCATTCCGGGGCGGCCAGCAGGGGCGAACCCGGAATCCAGGAACACCGCTTTTTCCAAAATATGCTTGGGCTCGTGTTCCTGGAT
>JBLMXS010000416.1:0-4942 GCA_050257895.1 Thiohalocapsa sp. | reverse complement strand
CCAACCCGACGGCGCGGTGTGGCGGCAGCGCGGCGGGATGCGAACCGGGACGGCGCAATTCGAGCACCGCGACGGTGCGCGGGAGACTGTCGGGGATGTTGATGTCGGCGCGGCTGACCTGAATCTTGCCGCCCAGCCGCAAGCCGCCCGCGAGTTCGCCCTGCAGTGTCAGGTCGGCATCGAGCGTGGCGCTGAGCAGATCGCTCGCCAAGGGACGCGCGTGCCGTGCGGTCAAGGTCAGTGAGACCGGTAGATCCGGCCGCAGGACGCCGATCGTCCCGGCGGCCGACATGTTTCCCCCTCCGGCATGGCCGCTGAATTGCGAGAGGCGCAGCGTGTCCCCGTCGACTGTGAGAAGCCCCTGCGCATCGGTAATGTGGACGCCCTGCACGAAATCCTGCAGCGAGCCGTGCGCCAGGCGGACGGTTCCGGTGGCGCGCGGCGCGGCGATCGTCCCGCCGACGCCGAGGTCGAGCGTCAGTTGCCCACGGGCGGCGCGGCCCGCCGGCGTCAGCAATGGATCGAGCGCTTTGAGATCGGCGCCGCCGCTGAGCCGCAGCGCCAGCGCTTGCGACGGCTGCAACGGTGCGGTCCCGGCGAGGCGCAGGTGCACCGCGGCACCGGCGTTGAGCCGCGCATCGAGCCGCGCCGCGCCGGCAGCCAGCGTTGCCGAGGCATCGACCTCGGCCGGCGGCAAACCCGCCGCGATCCCGGACGTGAGGCGCAAATGTCGCCCCGTCAGGTGCAGTGTACCTTCCGGCGCCGCCGGTTTGCCGCGCAACTCCCCCTCGAACCCGATCGTCCCGGTAAGCTCGACGCCGGGAAGCAAGGGCTTGGCGACGGCAGCGGTGATGCCGTGGCCGGCAAGACGTACGGCGAGCGCCGGCATCAGGCGGCCGGCCAGCGTGATGTCGCCGCCGCCGATCGCGAGGCGGAGCGCGTCGACGGCGAGACCGTCGGCGAAGCTGATGCCGGCCGGCGCCGTCAGGCGGGCGACCGCGCCGCCGTATTCGGCCCGCATCGCCATCAGCTGCAGATGCCGCCGAGCCGCCGCGAGCGCCCCCTCTGCCACCAGCTGCACCGGGCCCTCAGACGCCTTCGCCTGCGCGGAGAGATGGAGCGCCAGCGCATCGAGTGGCCCGTCCGCCGTCACGCGCGCGCTGCCGATCATCGGGCCTTGCCGGAAATCCTCAGCGTCGATCGCCGCGGCAAGCCTCGGATGCGTCTGCGGGTCGCTGATCCGCGCCTCGACCGTCAACCGCTTGACCGCGCTGCCGCCCAGGGCGAGTTGTTGCAGGTGGGCCTGCAGCCGGGCCTCGGGTCCGGCGCGCGTCTGTGTTGCGGCAAGGGTCCCGTCCAGGCTGCCGGCGATATCGCGGCCGATCAGCGGTGCGAGATCGTCGAGCCGGGCGATCCGCAGCTGAACCTGGCCCAGCGGCATGCTCGCGTGCGGCGCCAGCGTCAGCCTGCCTTGACCGCTGGCGCTCTTCCAGCGGAGGCGGTCGAGTGAGAACTCCAACGCCCCGTCCGGCTGCCGGGATGCGGCGACCGCGAGGTCCAGCGGCGCTCCGACGAGTTGCCCCGCCACGGTCACCTCGCCGGCGGGCAACGCGGGCAGACCCTGCGCGCGCAATGAGAGGGTCAGCGGGGCTTCCGGCAAGCCGGGCGGCGCCAAGCTCCCGGTCGCCCGGGCGGTCGCGGCGAAATCATCGAGTGCGCCGCGGACCTGCCCCACGGCACTGAGCGAACCGGACAGCCCTGCAACCAGCGGCGAAAGCTCCGACAGAGTGGCCCGCCAGCGGAGGTCGACGATGCCATCCCGTCGCGCGCCCTCGACGGACGCAAGCAATGACGTGCCGCGGAGCGTCGCATTGTCGATTGCGATATCGGTGCCGCGAAGCGAGCCGGCGAGGGACAGTGTCGCGTCGTCGCCGACGAGCGCCACCGCGGCGGGAAGGCCGCCGCTGACGCCGAGCGTCCCGTCGACGGCAAAGCGGGTCGTCGCCTGCTGCCGCGTCAGTTTCGCGGTCAGCGTCGCATGCCCTTTGAGGTCGAGGCCGGCGGCGTCGGCAAAGGGCGCGAGCGCCGGCAGCGTCGCGGTGATCGTGACCGTCGGCGCCGGGCCCGCCGCAGCCTCCCCCGACAGGCTGAGCCGGGGATGCGACAGCGTGAAGCTGACCGACCGGTGCGGCGTATCGAGGCTCGCCTTGGCCTGCAGCTCGACCGGCGCGGCGGCGAACAAGTCAGGCGGTAGCCCCGGCAGCCGGAGCGCGGCGAGAGCGGCCGTCAGGCCGATCGTGCCGCTGTCGCCGGCGATATCGGCATCGAGGCGGCCGATGCCGGCGCCGCCTGTCCGCAACCCGACGACGGCAAGATGCCCCTCCGCCCGCGGGTGCGTCAGCTTGCCATGCAGATGCATTTCGACCTGCAGCGACTGCCAGCTCAGATTGGGTCGCGGCGCCATCGCCGGCGCGGCGGCGACGAAATCGACATCGACATCCCTGCCATCGAGGTTCCCGGGGTCGAGATCGATCGTGCCCCGGCCATGCGCGCTGAAGGCGCCGGCGGAGAGCGACAGCCGGGCCTGCTCGGCCCGTCGCGGGCCATCGAGCGACGCCGAGAGCGACAGCGGACCGACAGTCGGCAGGCCGACTAAGCGGGACAGCAGACCGCCCGCCGGCTCCGCCGCCTCGACCCGCGCGGCCATTGCCGCAGGCGTCAGCATGGCGTCGAGTTTGTAGGTCCCGGCGCCGTCGAGGCTAGCGGCATCGAGCGCGACCTCACCCTCTTCCGGCGACGCCAGGTGCAGCCGGCCATTGAGCCGCAGCGCACCGCCACTGCCGGCAATCGACGCCGCCAGCTCGAGCCGGTCGACGCGGAGGTTGTCCACCGCGAGCCGCAACGGCAGGCCGCTGGTTTGCCCGGCAGCCGTCTCCGGCAGGCGCTTCACCGCCGCCCGCACCGCGGTCATCGTCTCGACCGCCACCTCACCCCGGAAGAGGCTAAGTGGTGACCAGTCGATCCTGGCTCGCTCGACCGTCAGCCACGGGCCGCGTGCGTCGCTGACCGTGACCTGGTCGATGCGCAGCCTATCGGGAAAGCGGCCCGAGAGGCCTGCGACCGATACCGTCCCGCCGGTCACCGTGGGTACCAGGCGCTCGACCAGAAGGCGGCCCGGTCCGCTGTTGCCGGCGCCGATCACGAGCAGCAGGAGAGCGATGACGACGGCCGCTGCGGCCAGCGCAATTTTGCCGGCGCGCCGCATCAAAACGCCTGCCCGAGACCGAGATAGAGCTCGAAACTGTCGCCGCGTGGCGGCCGGTTCATCGGCACCGCGAAGTCGAGCCGCACCGGTCCGATCGGCGTATAATAGCGGGCGCCGATGCCGGCGCCGACCCGCAGCGTGCCGCTGAACGGCGTGCTGTCGGCGCTCACCTGGCCGGCATCGACAAAGGCGGCGGCGCCGAAATCACCGAACAGCCGCTGGCGGAACTCGATCGTGCCGGCGTCGATCGCCGCGCCGCCGATCGGATTGCCATCGGGGAAGAGTGGGCCGACCGACTGGTATTTGAAGCCGCGCACGGTGGCGCTGCCGCCGCCGTAAAAGCGCTGGTCCGGCGGCAACCCGAATTGCCCGGCACCGGCGACGCTGCCGACCAGCGCGCGCAGCGCCAGGATGCTGCGCCCGGCGGTGCCGAACCAGTAGCGGCCAAGATCGAGATACGTCGCGCCCGCCGCCTGCAGGATGACGAAGCTGCGCGACCGCGTGCCCAAGGATTGCATCGGGGTCGCGCTGAGCGTGGCGCGGATGCCATGCGTGGGGTCCGCGAGCAGCGTTGCGAGGCCGGTGCTGTCGTATTTTGCGGCGATGGGCAGCCCGAGCAGCGTGTAATTGCGGGTCACCCCCTGCTGCGAGATCCTTTCCTCTTCCGCCGACAGGCCGAAATCAAGCGTCCACAGCGCCGAGAGCTTGCGGCGCAGTCCGATGCCGGCGATCAGGGCGCGTTGGTCGTAGGCATCGAGATCCTGCTTGAAGGCCGCCAAATCGGCGTGGAGGGTCTGATCGCGCTCGAGAAAATCCGGCTTCTGGAATCGCGCCCGCACATCATAGCCGAGCCCCTTGACCGCAGTGCCGCCGAGGCCGGTGGCAGCAGCGGAGAGGTCCAGCTGCTCGGCATTGCCAAACAGGTTGCGGTCCGACCAGCTGGTCCTGAGGCTCGCGCCGAGATCGGTCGAAAAGGCGCCGGTGACGGCGACGGCGTGCTTGTCGCGCTCTTGAAAATCGAAGGTGAGCGGGATGCTGCCGTCCGGCGCGACGGCTTTGCCGGCATGCACGGAGACGGCCGCAAATACCCCCATCGCGGCTAGGTCGCGCCGCGCTTCCTCGATCTTGCTCGGCTGGTAGCGCTGCCCCGAATGCAGCAGCAGGCGATTGCGCACGAAGTCTTCGTTCACCCCGTTCAGCCCCGCCAACGTGATGCTGCCGATCACCGCGGGCGGACCCACGCTGGCCTTGAAGGTCACGTCGATCGTGTGGGCCCGGGGATTTTCCGTCGCTTCAGGCGGCGCGACCTTGGCCAGCGGGTAGCCGTCCTCCTCGATCGCGGCGAGCAGCCGAGCGCCGGCCGCCAGCACCTCGGAGGCGACCGCCGGTTGGCCGGGCGTGAGGCCGAGCGCGGCGCGCGCGTCGGCCGGCACAATGCCATCGATCGCGACCCGGCCGAGGTGGTAAAGCGGCCCCGGCTCCACCGCAACCTTCGCTTCGACCGGAGGGTTGGCGGGGAGCGCCGCCAGCGTCTCGGCAAGCGTCGGGTCGTCGAGCGGATGCCCGGCGATGGTGACCGTCACGCGGCCGGCGTAATAGCCGAAGCTCTGCAGCACGCTCTCGTAGCGGCCGACATCTTCTTTCGCCCGGGCAACCAGGGCGAATGGCCCGACCTCC
>JBLMXS010000415.1:0-4128 GCA_050257895.1 Thiohalocapsa sp. | reverse complement strand
CGGCCGGCTTTCCTCGATCCTGACCGCATCGCCGGCGCGGTAGCGGTTGTCATCGTCGTGCGCGGCGTATTTCTTCGAGCGCGACACGTATTTCTTGTAGATCGGATGCATGACGCGGCGCTCGACGCGCACGATCACCGTCTTGTCACAGGAATCGCTGACGACGACCCCCTGCAAAATGCGTCTTGGCATGTCAGGTTCGAGCCTTGTCTTGCGAAACTGCGGGCCGGCGGCGCTCGCCGAGGATGGTCTTGATGCGGGCGATGTCGCGCCGCACCTGCCGCACCCGTGCGGTGTTCTCCAGCTGGCCGCTGGCGCGCTGAAAGCGCAGGTTGAAGATCTCCTTGGCGAGCGTGTCGACTTGCTCGGTCAATTCGTCGACCGTCCGCGCCCGCAAATCGCCGGTTTTCATGCCCTTCACGGCGCCGCCTCCTCGCCGGGGCGGGTCACGAAGCGGGTGGCGATCGGCAGTTTCGCCGCCGCCAGCTCAAAGGCTTCGCGCGCCACCTCGAGGCTGACGCCGTCGAGCTCGAACATGATCCGGCCCGGCTTGACGCGCGCCACCCAGAACTCGGGCGATCCCTTGCCGCTGCCCATGCGCACCTCGGCCGGTTTCGAGGACACCGGGACGTCCGGGAAGATGCGGATCCAGACACGGCCGACGCGGCGGATCGAGCGGGTGATCGTGCGGCGCGCCGCCTCGATTTGGCGCGCCGTGATGCGGCCGGGATCGACGGCCTTGAGGCCGAAGCTGCCGAAATTGAGCGTCGTGCCGCCCTTGGCGTCGCCGTGGATGCGGCCCTTGTGCGCCTTGCGGTACTTGCTGCGTTTTGGTGCGAGCATCGTGTCCTCGTCTAGCGGTCGCGATCTCGGTCGCGGCCACGATCGCGGTCGCCCCGGTCATGCCGATCGCCGCCGCCGGCTTGCTGTTCGCCGAGGCGCTTGTCCTGCGCCATCGGGTCGTGCGCCAGGATCTCGCCCTTGAACACCCACACTTTGACGCCGCAGGTGCCGTAGGTGGTCTTGGCGGTGGCCGAGCCGAAATCGACATCGGCGCGCAGCGTGTGCAACGGTACGCGGCCCTCGCGATACCACTCCATGCGGGCAATCTCGGCGCCCCCGAGCCGGCCCGAGCAGTTGATCCGGATGCCCTGGGCGCCGAACCGCATCGCCGACTGCACGGCGCGCTTCATCGCCCGGCGGAACGCGACGCGCCGCTCCAATTGCTGCGCAATGCCTTCGGCGATCAGCTTCGCCTCGATCTCGGGCTTCCTGATCTCGACGATGTTGAGGCTGACCTCGCTGTTGGTGACCTTGGCGATATCGCCGCGCAGCTTGTCGATGTCGGCGCCCTTCTTGCCGATGATGACGCCGGGCCGGCCGGAATGCAGTGTGATGCGGGTCCGCCTTGCCATCCGCTCGATCAGCACCTTGGAGACCGCCGCCTGGCTCAGCCGGCCACCGAGGAACTTGCGCAATTTCAGGTCGTCGAGCAGCAGCGGCCCGTAATCCTTGCGCGAGAACCAGCGCGAATCCCAGGTGCGGTTGATCCCGAGCCGTAGCCCGATCGGGTTGACCTTCTGGCCCATCAGGCACTCTCCTCAAGATCTTCCGGCCGCTCGCGTACGATCACCGTCAGATGTGCGAAATGCTTCTCGATGCGGGCCGAACGGCCGCGGCCGCGGGTGTGGAAGCGGCGCATGACCAAGGCGCGCCCGACCGTCGCCTCCTTGACGTAGAGGCGGTCGACATCGAGCTGGTGGTTGTTCTCGGCGTTGGCGATCGCCGCCTGCAGCACCTTCTTGACCTCCTGCGCGACGCGACGGTGCGAGAACGTAAGTTCCGCAACCGCGGCGGCAGCGCCTTTGCCGCGGATCGTCTGCGCCACCAGGTTCAATTTGCGCGGGCTGGTGCGGATCGCGCGCAGAAAGGCGGAAGCCTCGCTGTCGTCGAGCCGGCGTTCGGCGGAGGGCTTGCCCATCGGTGTCTCCGTGCCTCGCGGTCAGCCGCGCCGTGCCCGCTTGTCGCCGGCATGGCCATAGAAGGTGCGGGTCGGCGCGAACTCGCCGAGTTTGTGGCCGATCATGTTCTCGGTCACCAGCACCGGGATGAATTTGTGGCCGTTATAGACGCCGAAGGTCAGCCCGACGAATTGCGGGAAGATCGTCGACCGCCGCGACCATGTGCGGATCACCTCGTTGCGCCCCGAGCCGCGCGACTTCTCCGCCTTCTTCAGCAGATAGCCGTCGACAAACGGGCCTTTCCAAACCGAGCGCGCCAAGCCCTCTCTCCGCTTTAAGCCGCCGTCATTGCGAGGAGCGAGGCGACGAAGCAATCTCGACCGGCGTTGCGCTCGATCGTCGAGATTGCCTTGCTCCTCTCGCAATGACCGACGTCTGTTTGACAAATCCGCATGCGCATCACCGCTTCTGCTGTCGGCGGCGGATGATCAGCCGGTCCGTCGCCTTGTTCTGCCGCGTCTTCTTGCCTTTGGTCGGCTTGCCCCACGGCGTCACCGGATGGCGCCCGCCGGAGCTCTTGCCTTCGCCGCCGCCATGCGGGTGGTCGATCGGGTTCATCGCGACGCCGCGCACCGACGGCCGGCGTCCCAGCCAGCGATTGCGGCCAGCCTTGCCGATGACAATGTTCTGGTGATCCGGGTTCGACACCGCTCCGATCGAGGCTCGGCATTCGGCGCGCACCATGCGCATCTCGCCTGACGCCATGCGCAGGAGCGCATAGCCCTGCTCGCGGCCCACCAGCTGCACATAGGTGCCGGCCGAGCGCGCGATCTGGCCGCCCTTGCCGGGCTTCATCTCGACATTGTGGACGATCGTGCCGAGCGGCATGTTGCGAAGCGGCATCGCGTTGCCGGGCTTGACGTCGACCCGCTCGCCGGAGACCACGACGTCGCCGGTGCGCAGCCGCTGCGGCGCCAGGATGTACGACAATTCGCCGTCCGGGTAGCGGATCAGCGCGATGAAGGCGGTGCGGTTCGGGTCGTATTCGAGCCGCTCGACGGTCGCCGGCGCGTCGTCCTTGCGGCGCTTGAAGTCGACCATGCGGTAGCGCCGCTTGTGGCCGCCGCCGCGCCAGCGCATCGTCGTGCGCCCGGTGTTGTTGCGCCCGCCCTTCTGCCGCAGCCCCTCGGTCAACGCCTTGACCGGCTTGCCCTTCCACAATTCGCCGCGGTCGACCAGCACGAGGTGGCGCTGCGACGGGGTCGTCGGGTTGTAGGTCTTCAAAGCCATCGCTCTAGATCCCCGTCGTCACGTCGATGCGCGAGCCTTCAGCCAGCGTCACGATCGCCTTCTTGAAGTCGGAGCGACGGCCGGCACGACCGCGCACGCGCTTTGTCTTGCCCTCGACGCGGATCGTGTTGACCGCGTCGACCTTGACCTGGAACAGCGCCTCGACCGCCGCCTTGATCGCCCGCTTGTCGGCGTCGAGCGCGACGCGAAAGACGACCTGGTTGTGCTCGGAGACCGCGGTCGCCTTCTCGGTGATCACCGGAGCGCGGATGATGCGGTACATCTCTTCCCGGCTGAGCCTCGTCTCGGCCGGCGGGATGACACGAAATCGGCTCATTTCAGCAGCCTCATTTCAGCAGCCTCATTTCAGCCGGGCCTCCAGCTGCTGCACGGCGTCGCGCGTCAAGACCAGCGTGTCCCGCCGCAGGATGTCGTAGACGTTGGCGCCCTGCGTCGGCAGGACGTCCACCTTCGGCAGGTTGCGCGCGGCGCGCAGAAACCCGTCATCGACCTTCTCGCCGTCGATGATCAAGACCGAGCCCCAGCCGAATTTGTCGAGCCGCGCCCGCAGCGCCTTGGTCTTGGCCTCGTCGACCCGGGCGGCGTCGATGACGACCAGCTTGCCCTCGGCCTGCTTCGCCGACAGCGCGGTCTTGAGGCCGAGCCGGCGGACCTTTTTCTGCAGGTCGAATTCGTGGCTGCGCACGACCGGACCGAAGATCACCGCGCCGCCGCGGAACTGCGGCGACCGCAGGCTGCCCTGGCGGGCGCGGCCGGTGCCCTTCTGCTTGTAGGGCTTTTTCGACGTGCCGCTGATCTCGCTGACGCCCTTGGCCTTGTGCGTGCCGGCGCGGCGCTTCGCGAGCTGCCAGTTGAC
>JBLMXS010000414.1:0-12136 GCA_050257895.1 Thiohalocapsa sp. | reverse complement strand
CCGACGCCTGGCGGCCAGAGCCGTAAGCGCAGGCTGACGCTTGCGGTCTGCGTCGGCAGGGGGAGGGCCGACGAGGTTGGCGCGATTCGGTAAAAATCCGACAATGCCGGCGAGCTGTTGCCGATGGGGGGAAGCATGGCACGGTCATACGCGGTTGCGGCATTGCTGTGCGCGCTCGCGCTGCCGCTGGCGCTCGACGGCTGCGCGGGGGTGCTCGTGGTCGGCGGGCTGGCTGCCGCTGCGGGAGGCGGCTACGCCGCCGGGCAGGAGCGCGGCGTCGGCGGCGCCGTTGACGACTTCACGATCAAGCACGATGTCGACAGGGCGATGCTGCGCGCCAATCCGCAGCTGCAGGAAGTCGCCAGCACGGTCTACGAAGGCCGCGTGCTGCTGACGGGGCAGGTGCCCAACGAGACATTGCGCAGTACCGCCGAGCAGGCGGCCGGCGCGACGCCGAATGTGCGCGCCGTCTATAACGAGCTCGAAGTAGCGAATGCCGGCGGGATGTGGGACGATGCCCAGGACGCCTGGATCACGACGCGGGTGCGTTCCGAGATGGTGCTTGATCCCGATATCAAGTCGATCAATTACGACATCGATACGGCGAACGGATCGGTTTATCTGATCGGGTCGGCGCGCTCTCAGCGCGAGCTCGAGCGCGCGACGCGGATCGCCCGCTACGTCCCCGGCGTCAGGCGCGTCGTTTCCTATGTCGAGGTCCGGTCAGGCGCGCCGATTGCCGCCGGCGGCCCGCCGCGCGCGATCGAGCGGCCGCGGGCGGCGCCGCGCACCCCGATCGAGGTGCAGAAGTTGTAGGCTTTTGACGGAGAAGATGAGCGAGCTGCCCGACCATTTCGATGCGGAGGAATGCGCTCGCTACTTGCGGGACTTGGCGCAGCTGGCCGACCGCTCGCCGACACTGCCGATCGGCGAGGCGGCGCTGGCGCTCGCCTCGTTCGAGCGGCCGCGCATTCGGCTGTGGCGCTACCGCCAGCACCTTGCCAATCTCGCCCGCGATGTCGGCCGTCATGCCGGCGCCGAGGGAGACCTGGCGGCGCGGGCCGAGGCGCTCAACGAGATCATCCTGCTGAAATACGGCTATAGCGGCGACGAGCTGAGCTACGACGATTTGCAGAACGCCAATTTGATGCGGGTCGTCGACCGCCGCAAAGGCCTGCCGGTGGCGCTCGGCATCCTCTATTTGCACACCGCGCGCGCCCAGGGCTGGGACAGCGTCGGCCTCTCCTTCCCCGGTCATTTCCTGATCCGCCTCGGCGACCGCGGCGGCCGGCTGATCCTCGATCCGTTTCACGGCGGCCGGGTGTGCGACGCGGCGAGTCTGCGCGAGCTTTTGAAGGCGATGGCCGGACAGGAGGTCGAGCTGATGCCCGAGCACTACGCCCCGGTCGCCGACCGCGACGTCCTGCTCCGGCTGCAGAACAATTTGAAATCTCGCCTCCTGCAGACCGGGCGCTTTGCGCGCGCGCTCGGCGTCGTCGAGACGATGTTGCTGCTGGCGCCGGACTTGCCGGAGTTGTGGCACGAGGCTGGGCTATTGAACGCCCGGCAGGGGAACATGCTGGCCGCCGCCAATGCCCTTGAGCAGTTCATCCTGCGCGCCCCCGAAGGCCAGAGCCGGCACCAGGCGGCGGTCATTCTGCAGCAGCTCAAATCAAAACTGAACTGACCCGCCGTACCATCGCCTCCTTTCGTGATGCCCGGGTTTGCCCCGGCTATCCACGTCTAGCGAGTGGCGCGGGGACGCCGGGGTCAAGCCAGGTCAAGCCCGGGGATGACAGTCGAGGGGGAGACTTATGAGTATGAGCCGGTGCGGCGTCCTGCCGTCTCGCGATCGCCGCCGGCGCCGCTCATATCCAGCAGATCATGAGCCCGTTCGAAGCGATCACCGAACCCGCCATCGCCGCGCTGGTCGACCGGTTCTATGCCAAGGCGCGGCAGGATCCGATGATCGGCCCGCTGTTCAACGCCGCCGTTGGCGACTGGGACGAGCACCTGCACAAGCTTTACGATTTCTGGTCCTCGGTGATGCTGACCAGCGGGCGCTACAAGGGCAACCCGATGGCGGCTCACCTCAAGCACCCGATCGAGCCGCAGTTCTTTGACCGTTGGCTGGCGCTGTGGCACGAGACCAGCGGCGAGGTGTTCGCCCCGCCGCTGGCGGCGCAGTTCCGCAGCAAGGCCGAGCGCATCGCCGAGAGCCTGAAACTCGCCCTGTTCTTCCGGCCGGGGCCGAGCGCGCCGCATTGACGCCGGCGCCGCCTTTCATACCGTCCCCGCTCCACGCTGACCCTCCCCCGCTTGCGGGGGAGGAACCATCGTTGCTCCCTCCCCAGCTTGCGGGGGAAGGTCGGGGTGGGGGTATGCGGGGAGGATCGCGTGTTTTTGCCGTTTTCCCGCATCGCAAGCCGGCGGCGAGGAGCGGACGGTGTTGGACAAACAGAAGCCGGCCTCCGGCCCGCAGCAGAACGAGCAGAACCGCCAGGGGCGGGGCTTCGAGGCCGAGCGCGAGGTGCAGGAGGTCGAGGAGCACTCGCGGCTGCGGGCGCCGCTGATCTACGAGATCGTGCGCCACGAGGGACAGACCGAGATGCAGCGGCCGGCCACCTCGCTGTGGTGGTCGGGGGTGGCGGCCGGCTTGTCGATCAGCTTTTCGTTGCTGGCGCAGGCGATCCTGCATCTCCATTTGCCGGATGCCGGCTGGCGGCCGCTCGTCACCGGGTTCGGCTATCCAGTCGGCTTCCTGATGGTGGTGCTGGCGCGCCAGCAGCTGTTCACCGAAAACACCGTCACGGTGGTGCTGCCGGTCGCCGCCGAGTTCACCTGGCGCAATGTGCGAGGCCTGTTGCGCATGTGGGCGATCGTGTTTGCGGCCAACATGGTCGGTACGCTGTTCGCCGCAATGTTTTGCAATTTCGCGCCGGTCGTGAGCCCTGAATTGCGCGCGACGATGCTAGAGCTGAGCCGCCAGGCGATGACGCCAGGCGTGATCGAGATGTTCTTCCGGGCGATCTCGGCCGGTTTTCTGATCGCCGCGATGGTCTGGCTGATCCCGAGCGCGGAGGGAACGCAGTTCCACGTCGTGACGGTGATGACCTACCTCATCGCGATCGGCAGTTTTCAGCACATCGTCGCCGGCAGCGTCGAAGCCTTCCTCCTGGTCGCGCACGGCGAACTCGGCGTCGGAGCGATGCTCGGCGGCTTCACGCTGCCGGTGCTGCTCGGCAACGTCGTCGGCGGCACGGCGCTGTTCGCGCTGATCTCTTATGCCCAGGTGATGCACGAGATGTAGCAGCGCTACGTGACGGCGCTACTGCCGCGGCCCGCGCAGGCGCGGATCGCCGGGGCCGGGCGCATCGCCGGCGCGAAAGCCGAACCGCGGCGCCGCCGCGATGATGCGGTCGACAAAGGCGTCATATTCCTGCGTCGGATCCGGCGTTGGCGGCGCCGCAGGCGTGGCCTCGCGGCGGGCATGGGCAGCCGGCAGCGGCCGCGCCGCCGCCAGGAAGTCGCCGCCCGCCGCCTCGCCGATTTGTCGAGCGGCGCGGTCCAGCGTGAAATTGCCGGCCGCGTCGGGGGCCGACCCAATCGTCACTCCGCGCAGCACGTCATTGGCCGGCTGTTTCTGGTTTTCCGCCGCATCGACCGCGAAGGCCTCGGGCGGGTAGATCGCTGCGATCGACTGTCGGTCGTGGATGTTGGCGGTCGCCATACCGAGGAAACAGCCGGCGCGGGCGGGAATCTCAGTCAGGCGATGGTAAGCCTGCTGCGTCTCTCAATCCCGCAGCGCCCGCTCGACGGCATCGACGATCTCCGCCGGGCGTAGCGGCTTCAGCAGGATTTCGTAACGCTGGCGCATCTCCGCCGCGAGCGTGAAGGCATAGGCGGTGATGATCAGCGCCTTGGCGCCGGTCGCGGCGGCGCAGTCGGCGACGTCCATGCCGCTGCCGTCGGGCAGCTTGGCGTCGGCGATCACGAGGTCGTAGCCCCGCCGGCGCACCAGCTCGCAGCCGCTCTCAACCGCCGCGGCGGTGTCCACCCGGTGGCCTGCGTCGATCAGGACATGCTCGATAATCAGACGTACGTCCGGATCGTCTTCAACCAGAACGATGTTAGCCACGAACAATCCACCCAGGTCCCGGCCACGAACGGCGTCGATCGTCATCCGCTCCCGTCAGACGACAATTCCTTCCGCCTGCGGCACGCGGGTATCACTACCGGCCTGCGCTCGGCAAGACCCTCAAAAGGGGAGTTGCCGGCGGCGCCGTCGATTGGCATCGTCGGGCTACTGCAGGCGGGCGGGGAGCGGCATGCATCGCGCGATCTTGGCGGGGCTTTTCGCAGGGGTTTTCTTCGTGGCGCTGTTGCCGGTCGCGGCGCGGGCCGAGCTGCCGATGAGCCCGGTGTTCCGGGACGGCCCGGGCGGAATGCCGCAGCCGCCCGCGCCGGCGGCCGCGGCTGCGACACCTGCGCATGCCGCCAAAACGGAGGCGGCCAAGTCACCGCCAGCGCCAGCATCCGGCACCACGGAAAGAGGGCACCGTGGCGAGCATCCCTCGGCCGTCGTCGCGACCGCGCCGATTCCGCCGCCGCTCGTTACCGCGCCGGAGCCTGAGGCAAAGCCGCAACCGCCGCCAAAGACCGCCGCGGCGCGGCATCATCGGCCGCGACGGCATTACGCCCACCGGCGATACGCGCCGGCTTACCAGCCGGCGGCCGGATGGTTCGGCGGCTGGGCTGCGAGCCGTGCGGCGCAGCTCGGACCCAACCCGTACTCGCCGAACGGCGGCGATTGAGCGACAAGAGGCCGCGGCAGCGGATCAACCTGCGATAGATCGCGTTTGCCGGTGGCGCGCATACTAAAGGAGACCGCTCATGACGATTCGGGTAACGGCGATATCGGCCTTCTTGGCGGCCGTCTTGGCGGCTCTGCCATTATCGGGCGCGACGGCGCAATACTACTACCCGCCCTGCAACCCGTTCCCGCTCAGCTGGCCGTTCTGCATCGCCGGGGCCGCAGTGGGCGCCGCCGCGACGATCGCAACGGCGCCGTTCGCCGCGGTCGCCGGGCCGGCCTATTACTACCCCTACTACGGGCCGACTTATTACTATCCTGTGCGGCGCCACCACCGCCGCTACCGTCGCCACCACCATTGAGCCGTTGCCGCCGCGTCGCCCCTGGAGGCGCTGATCGACGAGGCTGTTTGGTCGCGCCCGCTCATTCGTCCTCGCGATGCTTATGCGCCCAGTCGATCAACGCGCGCGCCCCGGTCGCGAAATCGACCTTGGGCTGCCATCCGAGGACGCCGCGGGCCCGGCTGATGTCGGCGACGGCATGGCGAATGTCGCCGACCCTGTAGTCGCCCGTGATGCGGATCTTCTCAGGGGCCCGGCCGGCGAGGCGCGCCAGTTGTCGCGCCGCATCGAGAATAGTGGTGCCGGCCCCGAAGCCGATATTGATCGGCTGATCGTCGATCGGTTCGACCCAGCCGGCAAGCACCAGGGACTCGACCACGTCGGTGACGTATACGAAATCGCGGGTAATCGCGCCGTCTTCGAACACGTCGATGTCCCCATCCGCCAGCAACCGTCGCGAAAACAGCGACAATACGCCGGTATAGGGATTGCGCAGCGCCTGCCCCGGCCCGTAGACGTTCTGGAAGCGCAGGATCGAGACCTGCCAGGATGTCCCCATTGCGATCTCGCGGGCCAGCTGCTCTTGCGTCAGCTTGGTTGTGCCATAGACCGAAGAGGGCTCGCACGAGGCCCACTCCGGCGTCGGCACCGGGCAGATCTCCGGCTCCTCGGGAAAAACCGGCAGAAAACGGCCCTGGCGCACATCGCCCTCGCGCCGTGGCGGTGGGCTGACGATGCGCCCGGAGGGCGTGCGATATGCCCCCTCGCCATAGACCGCGCGGCTCGAGGCGATGACAATCCGTCGCAACCCTGGATCAAGTTCGCGCAGCGCGTCGAGCAGCGTTGCGGTGCCCATGACGTTGGTGCGGCAATAGCGCGTCAATTCGGTGAAGGATTGGCCGGTCCCGGTGTCGGCTGCGAGATGAAACACCCGTTGCGGCGCCGCATCGGCAACGATCTGCCGCACGATCTCGGCATCGGCGACGTCGCCCAGACAGCAAACGACGTCGCCGTCGATGCTGGGGAAGCGGCCGTGCTCGCCGTGAACTTGCGCCAGCAGGTTGTCGAGGATCCAGATGCGATGTCCCTCTGCCGCTAGCCTGGCGGCGAGACGCGATCCGATGAAACCGGCGCCGCCTGTGATTAGGATTCGCTCCGGCTTCATGCCGCACCAAGGCAGGGAATTTCGGGCAACGTGAACACGTCGATCACCTGGGGCTCGAGCCGTTGCCAACTATGGTCCTGCATGAATACCTCCCGGCCCTGCGCCAAAGCGGCCGGTATACCCGCGAGTCCGACGCCATTGGTGCAATACCCGCTTCGAGGTACGTGACCGGCCGGTCGCGGGCACTGAAATCGAGTAAAGAAGGCGCCGCGCTCATCTCCGGATGCGGCTTACAGAAGCCGCAGGGTCGGGAAGAGTCGCGCGACGACGCCCCGCAAAAGGCACTTACGCCGGCATCAGCTGGGCGTGCCGCTCGGTCGCCACCGCTGGCTCGCCCGGTCCGGCCGCAGGTTGCGGCTTCCGTAGCGCGAGTTGCGCTTCATACGCCTTGACGGCGGCCGCGCGCGCTTTCTTGCGGGCGTAGACCTCGGCGTGCTTCACAAAGCCGGCGTGCGCGTCGATTGCCGCCAATTGCTGAGCGCGTTCCTCCGACCAGCCCTCCAGGGCACCCGGATCGTTCAACTCGTCGATCAGGGATGGGCGAAAATAGCCGAGGTCGATTTCCGTCTGCAGCGCCGTCCAGGTGAGCACGCCTTCGTTCAGCATGCGGCGAACTTCCGCCAGCCAGAGATAGCCGTTGCCGTTCTCGGTCGATACCCAGGGCTGCGTATGCATGTCCGTATAATGAATGAGACAGGTGTTTTCGTCATAATATTCCAAGCTATTCCACTCGAAGGGCAGCGTATAGCCCACCTGCTCTTCCCGTAAAATGCACATTTCGCTCATCAACTGATCATAGGTATACTGGCCGTCGAGGCCCTCGATGATAGTTGGAGCGTGCCATTTCGCAGCAGCGCAGTCGATCATCATGACCGAGCATTGCTTCTTGCGGGTCGTGGGGGCGCCAATTTTATTGGATTTCATGATCTGCGGCGACAACTCGCCCTGAATGAGGATCGTCGCGCCGTCGAACGGCAACCGCCAGAGCGCGGCAATGTCGCGGAAAACCAGCATGTCGGCGTCGAGGTACAGGCCCTTGCCGCGATAACCCTTCAGCGCCGGGATGGCAAAACGGGCAAACGAGAAATTGGTGCGTGAGCCATGGCGGAGGTCTTTCGGCTCCGGCAAGTCCAGGTCTATCAGCGGAAAGACACGCACCGTTTCGCGAGTATGCCGCCTGATGGAATATTCCAGTACTGCCACTGCCAGCAATTGCGAGCGATCTGTGCCGACAAAGACGTCCAAAGCATCAGTCATGATTGCTCTATGCCCTTCGGACAGCAGCGATTGTCAGGCTTTGCCGGCGGCGACGATATCGCACCGGGGCTACCTTTCCAACATGAAAGAAAGTGTGCTTTGATTTGCCACAGCGAGAACGAGAGAGCCGCGCACAAAGGCGTCGCCACGCGATGCGGCAGCGGATGTTGGCGATGTTTTCGTCAAACGAAGAGGCCGCCGGCCGAGCATCAGGTCGGCTCGGCAGGGGTGGGGCAGGCGGCATCGACCGATTGAAGACACCGTTGCAGCTCGGCAACTGTGCTCTCCAGGGCCTCGGCCACGCCCGCGGCCGCCAAAAGCTTCTCGAGAAATTCCGCGCGCCGCTCGATCCCTGAGCGGCGTTCCTCCAACAGCACACGCGCAAGGAAATCCGAGCGCGACTGGTCGATGCGCTGCAGGTTCTCGGCGAGCGGCACAAGGCTCGCGCGTCCGTCGCGGAACGATAGCTGCCTTCCCGCGCTTTCGATACCCGGCTGCCGCTGGCCGCCCGCGTCCGCCTCGGGATAGAGCGCCCGCAATGCCCATTCCGCGGCCGGCGCCGCTGCCGGTGTCGGGTTGGCGTCGCGCGCCACTTCGGCGGAGCGCAGATTGTGAAAACCCATCCTGGTGAGCCGCAGCGCAAACTGGAGGTCGCAAATCGGGCTCATCGTCGGCGACTCGTCGAACCCTCCAGCGGCTTCCCATGCCTGCCGGGAGATCGCCCAGCAGGTCAGCCGTTCGCAGCCGACCGTCAAAGGCAAGCACCAGGGATCCCATCCCGCCGCCGGCTTCCACGGCCCGAAGGGGTCTTGCGCGGCAGTGGTGCCGTTCAGGGCGCCGCCTGTCTGGGCAGCGACCAGGCCGGTGCCCGGGATGACTGCCAAGCGCGCCAGGGTTTCCACCGCGTGATCGCCACCGAACGCAGCACCCGGTGCGACCAGCACGACAACATCGGCGTCCGCGGCGCCGACCCCGATGTTCCAGCGCATTCCGGCGCTGGCCGTCTTCGCGCACGTCACCATCCGCACCGTCGGAAACGCCCGCAGAGTGGGCTCGGCCGCCCCATCGATGATGCCTTTCTGCGCATCGTCGACCACCAGGATCAGGGGCGCCGCCTCCGCGGTAACCTGGCGCGCCAGCGAGACCAGCGTGTCGTCGATAGCGGTGAAGGCGGCGCCGGCAATGACGATCGCGATACTCGGCCCCGGCCCTTGCGCGGCCGCCGGCGCGAGCCGCGCAGCAATCGCCGTCGGCTCGAAACCCGGCCCGACATAGCGCGCGGTCAGGCAGGCGGGGACGACGACCGCGGCTCCAACGCCGTCAGTCGCATGGGCGGGCGCGCTGCTGCGTACCGCATAAGCGCTCAGATCCATCCCGCCGGCGACGATCGCCGCGCCTGACGGAGACGGCGGCCGCAGCCGCCTGACCGCCGCATTCTGGCCAGGCAGCCCGTCCACCAGAAGCGCTTCCCAGGCCGCTGCCGATACCGAGTCCGGCAGCCGCCGCAACACCGCCGGCAGCAGCGGGTGGAACACGTCGCCGGCTTTCGCCCGGACCCGGAAGCATGGGGCGGCCGGGATCGCGGCCTCGGCGAGTGTCGTCACCTCCAGACCAAGGCTCGACCGGACCAGCGCCGCCACTTCCTCCGCCAGCAAGGCGCTCTCGACGATGATGCGGGGCGGCGTCGCCGAGATGAGGGCCCAGGAACACAAACTTGCAAATAGCGGCTCCGGCCGCGCGTCGGCGATGTGCAACTCGAGCTGCTGCGAATCCGGATCCGAGGATTGCGGCCCCGGCTCCCCCAGTTCGGCGGTGTTGCCGTCGAGACGGGCAATGACGTCCGCGAACGGCAGGATCGCAGCGGCTTCGAGCACCGCATCGAGCGACAGCTCAGACTCGCCGCCGGGCCGAAAACGCTCCCGGAGGGCGGCGAGGAGAGCGCTACTCGGCCGCCAAGCAGCTGCTCCCGAGCCGGTATCCCGCAGGCGGGCGGGCACGACTTCGATTGGCGCGGCAGTCTTGCTTTTTGAAGGCGCAGGCAAATGCGATCTCCGGCGGGGCAGTTAGGCAGATCGGTCGCGGCAGTGCGCATCCGCCTGAAAGCGTTCGTGAGCTGCTGCGACACTGTGAGCAAAAAAGTCTGGGCAAGCGTCACAGATAGCCCAGCAGCTGCTCCTATTAAGCGGCGTGCAGCGATTGTGCCAACCCATTTTTGACATGCAGTCAGGCCAAACCACGTTTCCGGCGCCGCTTTCGTCAAGCCTCCGGTTGCGTCGGCTCCGGGTTCGGTTGCGGGGCGTGGCACGGATCTGCAACACAATCGGGTGCCTCTTTCCCCCGCTTCGCCAACCTTCGCAAGAGCTGCGCAATGCGACGCTCCCCAGGGCCCGCCAAGAAATTGCGGCGCAGAAACACTTCGTTCGCGTGCAGCCAGGTTTCCGGCTGCGCCAGGCCGTCGAGAAACCGCCGCCAATCGTCGGTCCGGCGCAACAGTGGCAGCGGCTCGTAAATCGGCAGCGCCAGGTCATTGGCAACAACTGCCACGGGCCGACCGGCCTTGGCCGCATCGATGGCGACGGTTGACGGCGTGGTGATCGCCGCGTCGAGCGCCGGCAGCAGCGCCGGAGCGGTATGACGCTGCCATGCCGGGTCGCGCGGATCGATCAAGAGAAGATTGGCGGCCGCCGGTACGAAATCCGGATTGTCGATCAACCAGCGCCCCGCATGGTGCGGCTTGACAACGAACAGCACGTCCGGGAATTGCCGCACGATTTCCGCCAGTTGGTCACTAAAACCGTCCCGGTACCGTGGGCTGAAGCGCTCCCAATGCAAATTCTCGAAAATGCCGATCGTGCGCGCCCAGTTGCTTGCCGACGGCAGGACGAGGCTTTCCGGCTGCGGGACGGGTTTAGTAAGGCCGACCGAGATGACCCGGCGGCGCGTCTGCGGCGAAACCCAGGCGGGCAGGCCGCTTGCCGGGCCCCAAATGAAAATGTGTTCGGAGGCGAATGATACCTCCAGCCCATAGCGATCGTCGGCGTAAGTCAGCCCGATATTCTCGAACCCGTGTTGGATCGTGAAGGTCGTGAGGCCGGCGGCTTTCGCCGCGCGCGTGACGGCGCACCGTGGAGCAGGTCGTCGGCCAAACTGGGATTTGACATGCCGTTGCTGTACATTGGAAGTCACCGTAAGAGCGTGATGAGTAGGCGGAGCATAGGCCAAGTAATAGGAAGTATCAGGTGGCTTTGTGGCGCGCAAAAGCTTCGGAAATTCAAGCACTTACCGATCTTTGTATTTCAATGACTTCCAAAGAAATGAGTAATGGGAAATCGGGGATTTCCAAACCTGCGTTTAAGTTCTTCGGATAAGATTGGAAGCGCTAAAGTTAGAGGCGCTGAAACTGGAATGGCTTAAACTGGGAACCGGATCAGGACATCGGGAAATTCTAGGAACGGATTTCAGAGGTTCATGTTGCAGCCATGTTGCAAGGAGCAGCCGGGAAGCGTTGGAAACTGGCGGAAATCCTGGGTATTGTGTTGCAGTCGTTGCAACATGAAAACAGGCCCAAATCGGAACATTCTTACGAAATAAGGCAATTTAAACAATGAGTTGCGGACGTGGCGAAATGGTAGACGCAGCAGACTTAAAATCTGCTCCGGGCAACCGGGTGCGGGTTCGAGTCCCGCCGTCCGCACCAATTGATGATCGAATAGGTATGGCAGAGCGAACTGGATTCCGTTCGACGTCACGCTCGCCATCCGCCTCAGCAGGCTGATCCCTCGGCGACGCGGCCGAGCGGGCTTTCCCTCGGCTTAGGCGACGCCCGCTCGCAAGCAGTCGTGCATATGAATAAACCCCGTGGGGTGGCCCTCTGTGTCGACCACAAACAGCGACGTCGTCGGGGGCGGCTGATCGGTCATCATCGCGAGCGCTTCGCCGACGAGCCGGTCTGCAGCGATGGTCTTGGGACGGGGATGCATGACTTCGCTGGCGCTGCGGCCGAGCAAGGCGTCGGTCATATGGCGGCGCAGATCGCCATCGGTGATAACACCGATCAAGCGTCCGTCCGCATTGCAAACGCCGACGCAGCCAAAGCTCTTCGCGGTCATCGCCAGAATGGTCTCGGACATTGGCGTATCGGGGCGCACCAGCGGGATGGCCTTGTCCGAATGCATGATGTCGCCGACCCGCAGCAGCATCCGTCCGAGCTTCCCGCCTGGATGCAGAACATGAAAATCGTCGCGGGAAAAGCCTTTGCGTTCAAGCAGGGCGATCGCCAGCGCATCGCCCAACGCCATTGCCATCGTTGTCGATGTGGTCGGCGCCAACCCCATCGGACAGGCCTCGGCCGCTGCCGGAATTGCCAGCACCATATCGGCAGCGTTTGCCAACGTCGACCGCAACCCCGCTGTAATCGCCACCAGCGGGATCTTGAAGCGGCGTGAATAGGTCAGCAAATCGGCCAGTTCCACGCTTTCCCCGGAATTGGACAGGGCGAGCAGCACATCGTCGGCGCCCACCATCCCGAGATCGCCATGGCTCGCCTCAGCAGCGTGAACG
>JBLMXS010000413.1:0-6062 GCA_050257895.1 Thiohalocapsa sp. | reverse complement strand
GCCGCGCGGCATCCCGATCATGGTCGACGCCGCCTCTGAGCACATCGCGCGGCCATCGCCGTGGCTGGAGCGCGGCGCCGACCTCGTCATCTACAGCGGCGGCAAGTTCCTGCGCGGACCGCAGACGTCGGGCCTGCTCCTCGGCGACAAGCGGCTGTGCCAGGCGGCTTGGCGCAACGGCTCGCCGCACCAGGCGCTGGGCAGGCCGATGAAGGTGTCGAAGGAGGACATCGTCGGCGTCGTCGCGGCGCTCGAAGTGTGGTTCGGCGCGCGCGACGAACAGGCTGAGCGGCAGAAATGGTATGACGATTGCGCGAAAATCGGCGAGCGGCTGGCTGGACTCGCCGGCGTCGGCAGCGAGATCCAGGAGCCGCAGGGTGTCGACCGGGTACCGCGGCTGTTGGTCCGCTGGGACCGCGGGCGCTATCCGCTCGACGGCATGGCGCTGCGCCAGGCGGTGCTCGACGGCGAGCCGCGCGTGATGCTCGACGACAACAGCGCCACCGACGATGCGATCGCGGTCGACCCGTTCCAATTGCAGCCGGGCGAGGCGGCGCAGGTCGGCGATGCCGTCGCGGCGGCGCTGACCGCATCCTTGACCAACCGGGCGCCCCGCGTCGCCGGCGCCGCGCCCGATGTCGCCGGCGACTGGCAGCTGCGGGTCGAGTTCCTGCGCGGCGCCCGCGAACATCGCCTGGTGCTGCGCCAAGTGGGCAATGCGCTCGTCGGCGAACAGCATTCCGAGCAGTTGGCCGAGCCGCTGGCCGGCCCGGTCGAGGGCAGCCTCGATGGCGAGGTGGTCCGCTTCGCCTTCGGCGGCCGCTACGAGGCCAGCACATTGTCGTTTCGTTTCGAGGGGCGCGTCAGCAATGGCGCAATGTCCGGCACTGTCGTGCTCGGCGCCGCCAGCGACCAGAACGCCGGCCTCGTCAACCGCAGCCAGTTCGGCACGGGCACCTGGCAGGCCCGCCGCCGCCCCGCGCCGCCGGCGGCTTAGCCGGCGTCGGCCGCAAGTGAGGCCGCCACCGCGCCGTTGCCGTTAGCCAGAAGAGGCATGCAACGGCAGCGGGGTAGGCGATGAACCGCGACGACGTGATCTCGACCCTCAATGATCTGATCGAGACCAGCAGGGACGGGGAAGAGGGCTTCCGCACCTGCGCCGAGAACGTCAAGAACGCGACGCTCAAGACCTTTTTCTTCGAAAAGGCGGAGCGCTGCCGGCTCGGCGCCGAGCAATTGCAGCAGATCGTCCGCGAGATGGGCGGCGATCCGTCGACCGGCGGCTCGGCGGTCGGCGGTGCGCATCGCTTCTGGGTCAGGCTCCGCGGCACGATCTCCGGGATGGATGACCACGCCATTCTCGACGAATGCGAGCGCGGCGAGGATAGCGCCAAAGAGGCTTACCGGGCGGCGCTGAAACAGGAAATGCCGGGAGACGTTCGTCGGGTAGTGGAACGGCAATACGCCGAGGTCAAAACCAACCACGACCGCGTGCGCGAGATGCGCAACGCTACCGCCTGACACATAAGGAGGACAGGATGAATTGGGACCAGATTGCCGGCAATTGGAAGCAATTCACCGGCAAGGCAAAGCAGAAATGGGGCCACCTGACGGACGACGACTGGACGCAGGTCGAAGGCAAGCGCGACGAGCTGGTCGGCCGCATCCAGCACCGCTACGGCTGCGCCAAGGAAGAGGCGGAACGCCAGGTCGCCGAGTTCGAGCGCGACTACGAGAGGGTTTAACGCCGACCGGCGGCTGAAGGGGTTCTTCAGCCCTTGCTCCTCACCCCAGCCCTCTCCCCGCATAACGGGGAGAGGGAGAAGGTTTGACGAGCGCCGCAAATTCGTCGCCTCGCCCCGCGAAGCGGGGATAGCGAAGCGACAGGGTGAGGGGCCACCGGCGGCTGGTAAACGGGCGAGCGGTCCCTCAGCCGCGCTCGGGGGCTTGTATCGAGAAGCCGCGCGACAGCCAGCGCGCCAGCGCCGGCTGCAGCCGATCCGGCCACAGAAGCCGCAGACGCTCGCGCGCCGCCAGCGAGCGGATGCGCCGGGCGACTTCGGTGCTGCGCATCGTTCCGAAATAGCCGCAGCTGCACAGGATGCGGTGCGCCTGGCCGCGCGACAGGCCGAAAAAGGCGGCGCCGTCGCCAAATCGGTCGCTCTCCAGCCCGGCCCGTCGCAGCACCGGATCCTGATAGGCCAGCGCCAGTGGCGAATTGGCGGTGCGCACTCCGTCGCGTTCCGACCGGGGCAGCCATTCGACGTCGCGGAACGGCGTCAGGTTCAGCGCAGTCCTTTGCTGAAGCACGTCGGCCCAGCGCTGCAGTCGGTCGTAGCGGGACATGGTTTCGGTCATCGCGCACCTCTGTCATCATCGACATTCCCTTGCAATGCGGTATCGCAAAGGGGCGGCGCGAGTTCCGCCGCAAGCGATGGAGCCAGGGACGGAGGACAAGATGAGCCGGTTATTCGGGCCGATGCGGCAGGTCGGGATCGTCGTGCGCGACATCGACAAGGCGATGCGCCATTGGGCCGAGGTGTGCGGCATCGGCCCGTGGTTCTACGCCGAGCAATTGCCGATGGACGAGTTCCGCTACAAGGGCAAGGCGTACGATCTGAAGGTGTCGATCGCGCTCGCCAATTCCGGCGATGTGCAGCTCGAGCTGATCCAGCAGAGGAACGACGTGCCGAGCCTCTACCGCGACTTTCTCGCCGCCGGCAACGAGGGGATGCAGCACTGGTCGAGCTGGCCCGCCAATTATCACGAAATCCGCGAGCGGGCGCTCAAGAGCGGCTGGCAGATCGGCCAGGAGGGCGACACGCCGCGCGGGCCGTTCATCTATTTCCTCAACGAGGGCCATCCCGGCACGATCGTCGAGATGGCCGAGGCGACGCCGACCCGGATGCGCATCTTCGACAAGGTGCGCGAGGCGGCGCTGAACTGGGACGGCAGCGACCCGATCCGCATGAACTGGCCCGGCTGACCCCGGCGATGCGCCAGCGGGTGCGAACTGACGCTATCGCATTGTCGCCGCCGTCTTGCGCCGCGGACGGCGGCGCGGGCGGCGGGCATCGCCGTCGGCCACGGCGCTCGCCTTGGCGGCGGCGATGCTGACGCTGATCGAGGCGAGCAAGGCCACCGAGGCGGTGGCAATTTCCGGTTCGCTGCCGCCGAGCGCCTCTCCGCGCTTTGCGGCAATCACGACATCGATCGCTTCCAACATCAGATCCTTATCCACGACCCCCGTATTGATTAGCGCCAGAATCAGACTTTCACTCAACCAAAGCGCCGCCTGGCCGTGAGCAAGCCGTTCGGTCATCAGCGCACTTAATTCGCTTTCTGCGTCGTCCATCGGTGCCTCTGATCCTATTCACCGACGAGGTCCTGAACGGGCCGAGCCAGATCTTCGAGCGCGGCGACATTCTCTTTGAATAACACTTCGTTGCGTTGAATCGACACCATCTCCAACTCGCGAAAGCGGCGCAGCACCCGGTTGACGTGCACGGTCGTCATCCCGATGTGGTCGCCGATCTGCTCCTGCGTCAGCGGCAGCATGTAGCCGCTTGTCACGTCGATCCCGAGGCGGCCGAGGCGATGGCGCAGTTCGAGCAGCAACGCCGCCAACCACTCCTCGGCGGTGGCGCGCCCCAGACGCAGCGTCCAGTTGTGGAGGTGCCGCTCGTCTTGCGCCAGTTGCCATGCCAGATGCAGCGCCACCGCAATGTCCCGCTCCGCCAGGGCGGTGGCCTCGCGGTAGTGGATGCGGCGCGCCGTCGCCTGCGTCAGCGCCTCGATCGCGTCCGGCTGGCGCAGCAGAAAGATCGTTTTGATGCCGCAGAACTCGCCGGGCAGGAACACGACCATGATCTGGCGGCGACCGTCCGGGGTCGTCCGGGAGCGCGCCAGCCAGCCGGAGTCGATGGCATAGACGAACTCGTGGTCGTTACCCATCGGCACCAGGATGTCCCCGCGCTGCAGCAACGGCAGCGGCGACATCGCGGCGAGCAGCGCCAGCCGGCCCCGCTCCAGCAGATCCTTCATCTCCGGCCGTATCAGCGACCGTCCGCGTTCAACGCCCTGCATCCGGATTGCCGAGCTGCTTGTTCCTTTTCTCGAAAACAGCGGGACAGCCGGCACGGTTCGCCCCGCGGTGTCAGCCGACGCACCGACCCGTAAACAGCCCGTCCGGTTCGGCGGCCAGGACGGCTCCGACAATGCCGCCCCGAAAAAACGCCGCAGCCGCGATGATCGCGGTTGCCGGCAACGCGATCTGGGCGATCTCGTGGTCCGCCGGCGGGATCGCCGCAAGATCGGCCGCGACCACCGCGTCCGAATCGCTCATCGCGCGCCGCGCGCGCCGATGTCGCGGCGACAGAAACCGTCCGGCCAGTCGATGCGGTCGACCGCGCGATACGCCCGCTCCCGCGCCTCGGTGAGGTCATGGCCGAGCGCCGTCACGCCGAGGACACGGCCGCCGGCGGCAAGGAGGCGCCCGCCGTCGCGGCGGGTGCCGGCATGGAAGATCTTGACCTCGGGATCGGATGCCGCCGCCGCGAGGCCGCGGATCTCGCTACCGCGTTGCGGGTCCTCGGGGTAGCCCTTCGCGGCCAGCACGACGCACAGCGCGCTCTCATCGTACCAGCGCAAATCGACCTGCTGCAGCACCCCGTCGCGCGCCGCCAGCAGCGCCGGCAAGAGGTCGCTCTTCAGCCGCATCATCAGCACCTGGCATTCGGGATCGCCGAAGCGGACGTTGTATTCGAGCAGCTTGGGGCCGCTTTCGGTCAGCATCAGCCCGGCGTACAGCACCCCCTTGAAGGGTTTGCCGTCGCGCGCCATCGCCCGCACCGTCGGCAGGATAATGGTCTCCATCACCGTGTCTGCGAGCCCCGGCGTCAGCGCCGGGCACGGCGAATAGGCGCCCATCCCGCCGGTGTTGGGGCCGGTGTCGCCGTCGCCGACCCGCTTGTGGTCCTGCGCCGAGGCGAGCGGCAACGCCGTCGCGCCGTCGACCAAGGCGAAAAAGCTGGCTTCCTCGCCCCTGAGGCATTGCTCGACGACGATCTCGCCGCCGGCGCTCAGTGCCGCATCGACGGCAGCATTCGCTTCGGCGAGCGAGGTTGCGACGACGACGCCCTTGCCGGCCGCCAGCCCGTCGACCTTGACGACGATCGGCGGGCCTTGTTCGGCGATGTAAGCCTTGGCGGCGGCGTCGTCGGTGAAGCGCCGATAGGCAGCGGTCGGGATTCCCTCGCGCGCGCACAGATCCTTCATGAATGCTTTCGAGCCTTCGAGCGCGGCGGCGGCCGCCGACGGCCCGAACGCGGCGATCCCGGCCATCTCGAGCACATCGACAAGGCCCGCGACGAGCGGCGCTTCCGGGCCGACGACGACGAAATCGATGGCCTCGCGGCGGCAGAACTCGATGATGCCGAGCGTATCGCCGATCGCGATCGGCACGCATTCGGCATCCTCGGCGATGCCGGCATTGCCCGGCGCGCACCACACCCGCTCGACCAGCGGCGAGCCGGCGATCGCCCAGCACAGCGCATGCTCGCGCCCGCCCGACCCGACAAGGAGGACATTCATGGCCGCACCTGCATCGCGCTTCCCTGCCGCCTCCGGTAATATGGGGTGATGGATGACCTGCCGCTCGACGCTGCGTCCGCCTGGGGCGAGGCCCGGCAAACCGCCACCACCGCCACGGGCGCCAACCTGCCGGAGTATAGCGTCTCCGAGCTGTCGATGGCGCTCAAGCGCGCGATCGAGAGCGGCTTTTCGCATGTCCGCGTGAAGGGCGAGATTTCCGGCTGGAAACGGCACAGCTCGGGCCACTGCTATTTCGCGCTGAAGGATTCCGAGGCGGTGCTCGACGCGGTGTGCTGGCGGATGACCGCGACCCGCCTCGCGATCCGCCCCGAGGACGGGATGGAGGTGGTCTGCACCGGCCGCCTCACCACCTATCCCGGCCGCTCGAAATACCAGCTGGTCGTCGACCGCGTCGAGCTGGCCGGCGTCGGGGCATTGCTCAAGATGCTGGAGGAGCGCCGCCAGCGTCT
>JBLMXS010000412.1:0-5222 GCA_050257895.1 Thiohalocapsa sp. | reverse complement strand
CCGATCTCGACCAATACGCGGGGAAACCGCTCGAGTTCGGCCGCATGGAGGGGACCGCCTCCGACCCCGCGGCAACGCAGCAATACGGCATGATCGTCGGCAAGCCCGATGCCGGCCAGCTCAACGCGCTCTCGACGCTGAACATCCGCGGCGAGCGGTCGGTGACCTGCAAGGGCGAGTTCGACCGGCATCCCTCGCTCGGCGCATTGCCGCCGGGCGCGCCGCCGGTCTGCGAGCATTTCCGCCACTACCCGGATGCGCTCGAGCATGCCGCCGAGCTCGACGCCCAATACGGCAGCAACCCGCCACTCGCCGAGATGCCGATGTACGGCGTCGTCTTCTCGTTCAAGGACCCGTTCGACACCAAGGACATGCGCACCACCGCCGGCGGCGATGCGGCCTACGACATCGACGTCCCGGCGCGCGACCACATTCTCGTCGAACGGCTGCGAGAGAAGGGCGCGATCATCTTCGCCAAGGCGGTGTGCACCGAATATAACGGCCGCGCCGGCAATCCCGGCGGCCGCCACACGCCGGACAAGGTGCTGCCCTCGACGCTCGGCTACCAGCGCAGTTCGTGGGGCGGCAACCCGGCCAATGTTTACGACACGACGCGGGCCGCCTCGCTGGGGTCGTCCTCCGGCTCCGGCGTGTCGGTCAGCGCCAATCTCGTCATGGCGAGCCTCGGCGAGGAGACGCGGGCCTCGACGCGCGGGCCGGCCAACCACAATGCCTGCGCGCTGATCCTGCCGCACAAGGCGATGATCGGCTTTATCGGCGGCGCGATCGGCGCCGACATCTATTGCGACCGCAGCGGCATCCTGGCGCGCAATATCACCGACTGCGCCAAGATCCTCGACGCGCTGAAGAACCCCGACGGCGGCACCTACGACCCGCGCGACGTCTTCACGACCGTGCCGCGCTCGTCGATCCTATCGTCCTACGCGGCGCATGCCCGCGGCTCTGGCTCGCTTCAGGGGCTGCGCATCGGCATCGTGCGCGAGTCGATGCTGGTGCGGCCGGGCGAGCAGGCGACGGTGGCGATCTGCACCGCCGCCGCGGCCGAGATCAAATCGGTGCTCGGGGAGAAACTCGGCGCGACGCTGGTGGAATCCGGCCACACGCTGTGGGAGCGCGACCGCGAGCTGGAACAGATGCAGCCCGATTTCCGCGCCGGCCTGGCGCGGCTGGTGCCGCTCTTGATGCCCGACATCCTGTTCCGCCTGGGGCCGGACGGGACGCCGCTCTTCAAGGAATTCGCCACAGCGATCCAGCCGACCGAGTTCCTTCCGGGCAAGGTGTTCGGCTCCGGCACGATGGCGCCCATCGACTACATGGTCGAGCTTGCCGAGGGCCGCATCGCGCCGCCCGCCAACCTCGACATCGCGACGGTCCAGCAACAGGAACTGGCCAACACCTTCCGCTTCCAGATCCCGCAATACCTGTCGCGCCGCGCCGCCGACTGGCAGGCGCTCGGGTTCAGCGAAACCTTGCGCGATTTCAAGGCGCTCAACGAGCGCTCGAAATTCTGGGGCGACGACGGCCGCGCCGCCTTCCGCAACTGGGAGGAGGTGGCGGACCCGCGCAACCCTCTCGGCGGCCGGCAGGGAATCGACGAGCGCGTCATGCTGCGCGAGCTGCTGCGCCGGCTCGACATGCTGGTGCTGCTGGAAAACCGCCTCGACGCGCTGGTGCGGCTGCACACCCCGCTGCCGCCGGGCAAGATCGGGGGCGCCCACGACGCGCTGGCCGGCCCCTCCAATCTGCGCGCCGAATCGATGTACGGCCCCAACGCCGGCCTCACCGAGGTGCTGATCCCGGCCGGCTATGTCGACGAGGCATGGGACCCCGTCTTCACCCTCACCCCCGACAAGAAGCGCTACATCCCCGCCCCCGCCACGGCGCCGACCAGGCTCGCCCCGCCCGGCCTTCCCTTCTCCCTCGTCTTCCGCGCCGAACCCGGCCGCGAGGACAGCGTCCTCAACATCGCCGCCGCCTACGAAGCCGCCTCCAAGCGCCGCATACCGCCGCCCCGGTTCGGGCCGCTGTGAAAATCGCCTTGCAGCCGCGGGCGGCCAGGACATATTGACGACATGACCAAGCTTTTGGAGCAGGCGCTCGAAGCAGTGCGCCGGCTGCCGCCGGAATCGCAGGACGAGATCGCGCGCGCCATGCTTCACCTGGCCGACGGCGAGGCGGCTCCCGAGCCTGTCGCGGCGGAGCATTTGAACGCGGTCCTCGAAGGGCTCGCGCAGGCGCAGCGGCGCGAGTTCGTCACCGATGCCGAGGTCGAGAAGGCTTTTCGCCGCTTCAAGCGATGAGGCTGCGGTTCACGCCGCGGGCAGCTGCCGATCTGATCGCCATCGCCGAATACATCCGCGCTCGCAATCCGGGTGCGGCATTGGCGGTCCGCGACGCCATCCTCGGTTCGCTGCAGACGCTTTGTGCGCTTCCCGGAAATCGGCCGGCGGCAGAATGTCGAGGGGGTACGCGAGCTCGTTACCCACAAGTATCGGTACCTTGTGTATTACGCCGTCGACCGCGCTAATGACGAGATCGCGATTCTGACGATCCAGCACCCGGCGCATCGGCGCGAATATTCCGATCTCCAGCGGCGAGAGCAGACGGTAGGATGGTTGAGCGGCGCGCGCGTTGCCGGTGGATTTCGCTGCGCTCAACCAACCTACCGCCATGAATTGATCGACCGGAGACCCAAGATGCCCGCCAAGCCTTACATCCGCCCCACTGTGTCGTTGCCGCCGCCCGTCAATCCGCTGCTGGCGCCGACGCCGGCGGTGGCGCCGCTGACGCCGCCGGCGCATGTCGTCGATCTGATGGCGCCCGAAGGGTCGGCGGTGTTCGGGGCGGTGTGGCGCGGCATGGAGGCGAAGCTTGTCGAATGCCCGGCGCTGTCGGATTCGCGGCCCGAGTTCCGCACCACCTACGATGTCGAGCCGCATGCCGAGCTGCTCGGCTTCGACGACACCGGCTGGACGGTGATCGCGGCCGACGATCTCGGGGGGCGGCGCGGCGGCGGCATGATCTCGTTCTTCTGGTACCGCACGCTGCTGACGATGCCGGTCGAGGCGGCCGGGTTTGCCGTCGCCGGCGCGAAGGCGGTGCTGCGCGTCAATGTCGACGACTACGCCGAGATCTGGGTCAACGGCGAGATGCCGCGCGCCGCCGGCCGCCCCAGCGCCGGCTGCATCCAGGGGTTCAACATGCCGAACCGGCTGGTGCTCGGCGACCACATCGTCCATCCCGGCGACCGCTTCGAGATCGCCGTCTTCGCGATCAACGGCCCGATCTCGGCGGCTCCCGCCAACTTCCTGTGGTTCCGCGAAGCGAAGATCGAGTTCTACCGCTGAACGCGGTGGGGCAATGAGCGAACGCATTGCCGGAGGGCTCTCGGCGGCGTCGTCCGCAAGCACCGCCGGCAACATCGCCCTCGGCGGCCTCGCCTTCGCGCTCCCGTTCCTCGCCTACGCGAGCAACATCCTTCACGTTTTCTACATTCGTGGCAGTTCGTTCCTGGATGCCGGCTGGACGGCCTATCTGATCCACGATGCCGACCTTCACCTGCACAACCCGCCTTTCATCGGCGGCAGCTTTTTCACCAATCATATCTCGCCGCTGTACCTGCTGACCTCGGCGATCGGCCATTTGCTGCCTCTCACGCGGATCGAGTTTTATGCCGCATTCGTCGGCATTGCGCATGCGCTGCCGGCGCTCGCGGTCTTTTGGCTGCTGGCGTCGGGTTACGGCATGACCGGGCTCGCGCGGGGTGCCGCGGCGGCCGCCCTCGGCGCGCTGTTCTCGTTCGACGGTCTGGCGCTCGCGATCGCCAAATTCCCGCACTTCACGATGTTTCTCGTCGGGACGGCGATGATGTTCCTGGCGGCGCTGGTGCTGCGCCGCTTTCGCGTTGCGCTGGTGTTCTTCTTGCTGTGCCTGATCACCCGGGAGGATGCCGGCTTTCACCTGTTTGCGCTCTTATCGCTGGCGCTGATCCTTGAATGGTGGCGCGGATCCCCGGTCGCGGCGCTGAAGCCGATGGCGATCTTCGCAACAGCCGCGCTGCTGTACAGCATCGCTACCGTCGGCTTTCAGCTCATCCATCCCAGCGAACAATCGCTGCTCGTCCCGGAATATCTCGGGCAGCCGCTGTTCGCCGGCTTTTCCGCCGCGGCGATGGCAGCGAATTTGGCCGGCTGGGCGGCGTACCGGCAGTATGTCGTCGTCCCCGCCCTTGGTGCCGTCGGCTGGGCGATCCTGCGGCGCAATCCGCAGATCGTTCTCGGCTATGCCGCCTTCGTACCGTGGGCGCTGATGCAGCTGGGTGCGGTAAAACCGCTCATCGCGGCGCTGGCGTCCTACTATGCCTTCCCCTTTATGCTCGCCGGCTTCTGGCCGTTGATCGGGCTTTACATGCAGCGGCGGCACGACGGCACGGCGCGGGGCGCGGTCGAACCGGTCGTCGGCTTCGCGGTCCTGACCGCGCTCTCCTTTGTGCCATCCCCGCTGCAGCACAACCCGACACACATGCGCCTGCCAGCCGACTTTTTCGCGCCGCCGTCATTCGCCCGCCAGACGGCGACCGACCAGGCCCTGATCCGCCTGGCGGGAGCGAAGGAACTCGGCACCGAGGTCGTGGACCAGAGCGTCCTCGCGCTGGTCCCCGAGCTCTATCCGCCGCCGAATGTCCTCGGCTCCCAGCAGCAAGCGGCGCCAGACAGCATCATCTACTTTGCCGACGGCTTCGAGAGCGCGCAGGCACGAGCGGTTGCCGCGGCGGCGGGCCTCGATCGCTCCTATCGGATAGCGGGGACAGCCATCCGGGTGGCCAGCCGCCACATTCTCTCCGGAGTGGCAGGCCTCGTCGAGCTCTCGCCGTCGCGCTGAAACCGGCGCCGCGGCCGGTTCAGCGATATTCGTCGCCGCAATCGCCGATGACCTGCATCAGGTCGCGGCCTCGCCCGAGCACCGGTGCCAGCGCCGCATCGTCGACGGCGTCGAGGGGGATGTCGAAGCTGCGGGCGTTGTCGGCGATATGCTCGGCCAGCCCCAGCCGCGCGCCGACGATGGCGCCGGCCACCGCCTCCTGGTCGAGTACGTAGCGCACGCCGGTGGCGGCGATGCCGGCGCCATGCCGGGCGGCCACAATCCGCAGCGCCTGCAGCAGTTCCTGGAACAAGGCCCAGCCGCCCCAGGCGTCGATCATC
>JBLMXS010000411.1:0-3839 GCA_050257895.1 Thiohalocapsa sp. | reverse complement strand
CGCTGGAAGTGGCTGCACTCGCCGCCTGCTTTCGCGGCCTCCCGCAGGGCTCGGTGATGCTCGGCAGCGCCAAAAGCAATATCGGCCATTGCGAGACCGCGGCCGGGGTCGCCGGGCTGATCAAGACGGTGCTGATGCTGCAGCACGGGACCTTGGCGCCGACCCGCTACGCCGCGGCGCCGTCGCCGCGCATCGCATGGGCCGAGACGCCGTTCGCGCTGGTTGGCGAGGCACGCCCGTGGCAGGAGCGGCGGGTTGCCGGAATCAGTTCGTTCGGGATCGGCGGCACCAATGCGCATGTCGTGGTCGGCGCCGCGGCCCCAGCGCGGCCGGCGGCGCGCATGATCCCGCCGCGCCTCGTTATCTCGGCGCACGGCCGCGATGCGCTGGCGGCGCTGCAGAAGGAATACCGCGATCGGCTGGCGGCGCGGCCGGAGGATTTTCCCGCGATCTGCGCCGCTGCCTTGCGCCGGCCGCGGCACGCCTGGTGGCTGGCCGCCCACAGCGCCGCCGAACTGGACGCCGCGCTGCCCTGTCAAGGCCCGATGCCGGACCTGCCGGCTGCCGAAGACGGTCCGCCGCTCGACCTGCCGCTCACCCCGTTCCGCTGCGAGCGGCATTGGATCGAGACCCCCGAGGAGATGGCGGCGGAGAGGGCGCTGGTCAGCCCGCCGATCGCGACGCCGTTCGCCGCGACGCTCTACCCGGTGACGCTCGACCGGCAGCGCTTCTGGCTGGCGCAGCACGTCGTCGCCGGCCGTCCGCTGCTGCCGGCGGCGCTGCATCTGGCGCTGTTCCTGGAAGCCGCCGGGGTCGCCGTTGCCGATCTTGCCGTGCATCTGCCGTGGTCTCTGGAGGATGCCGGCGGGCTGCAGCTCTGGCGGGCGCAGGATGGCGCCCTGCGGCTGATGGTGGGCGCCGACGCCGGCTGGCAGTGCCTCGCCGAGGCGCGCCTTGCGGAGCCCACGCCGCCGCCGGCGGCTTGGCCAGTCCCCGTCGGCGAGACGATCGACGGCGGCGCCTGGGCCGCCACAATGCGGGAGGCCGGTCTCGATTTCGGCCCGGCCTTCCGGCTCATCAGCGGCCTGCGGCGTCACGGCAGCGCGATACGGGCCGAACTGGACGCCGCGGCGACAGCGAACAAGGTGGCGCTCCTCGATGCCGGGCTGCAGGCGCTCGGCGCCGCCTCCGGTGCTGGCGAGAGCGGCTTTCTGCCGGCCGAGATCCGGCACTTCACGCGCTTTGGCGAACTGGCAGAGGTGCGCGCGATCCTGGCGCGGCTGACGGTGGACGCCGCCGATGCCCGCACCGGCGACATCCTCTGGCTCGATGCCGCGGACGACATTGTCGCCGCGGCGCGCGGTGTGGTGTGCCGCCGTCAGCGCGACCGGGTCGCCGACATGCTTTACCGCCTCGCGTGGCGGCCGGCGCTCGACCGGGCGGTGGCGGCGCCCTATGCCGAGCTGGAGGCGGTGGCCCGGCGCCTCGCTCACCGCGCTGTGCAAGACGTCGCGAACCCGGCGCGGCCGGCGCTCGCGAGGTTGCTGCGGCCGCATGCGATGGCCGCCGAGGCGGGACCGGAGGAGCCTGACGCGGCATGCGCCGCCCTCATTGCGCGCTATCCCCAGCACCGCGCCGAGATTGCGCTGGTCGCGCGCTGCGGCGGCGGGCTGGTGGCCGTGCTCAAGGGCGAGCAGGACCCGCTCGACCTGCTGTTCGCCGGCGACGTCGCGGCCGAGGCCTACCGGTTGTCGCCGCTCGCCGCCGCGCTGAACCGCGTCGCCGCCGGCGTCGCCGCCGCGGCGCGGCCACGCCGGGTGATCGAGATCGGCGGCGGCACCGCCGCCACGACGCTGGCGTTGCGCGACGCCCTGTTGCAGCTCGACGAATACCTCTTCACCGACCTGTCGCCGAGCTTCTTTCCCGAGGCGGAACGGCTTTTTGACCGTCCCGGCGTGTTCGCGACCGCCGCCCTCGACATCGCCCGGGACCCGGCGGCGCAGGGCATCGCCACCGGCGCCTGGGATCTCGTCGTCGCCGCCAACGTGCTGCACGCGGCGCCGGACGTGGTCAGCGCCTTGCGGCATGCCTGCAGTCTGCTGGCGCCGCGGGGAAGGCTGCTGCTGATCGAGGGCACCGAAATTTCGGCGCGGCTCGACATCACGTTCGGCATGACCGACGCCTGGACATGCCGCGATGATAGCGAGCTGCGGCCCGACCATCCACTGCTGCCGAGCGAGCGCTGGTGCGAGCTGCTGCGCGAGGCCGGGTTGCACGAGCCGCTGGTCGTCGCCGAGCAGGGCGGCCAGGCCGTGCTGACGGCGTCGGCGGCGCCGCCGCGCTGGCTGGCAGTCGGGCATGACCCGCGGTTGGCGGCGCGGCTGGGCCTGCCGTTTCTGCCGGTCGGCGCCGCCCTGCCGCCGGCGCCTCTCGACGGGATCGTGGCGCTGGTGGGGCTCGACGGCGGCCGTGAGGGGCTGCGCGATGTCGCGACGATCAGCGGCGCGGTCGCGGCGCGGCCGGAGGCGCCGCGGCTGCTGGTTGCGACACGGGGCGGCGAGGCGGTGCGGTCCGGTGAGGCTCCGCACCCGGAGGCCGCCGCGCTCGGCGGGTTCCTACGCAGCCTGGCCCGCGAGCACCCGGGGTTGCGGCCGCGCACGGTCGATCTGGACGCTGACGATGCCGCATCCGCGCTGGCCATCGAGCGCGTGCTTGATGACGGCGAGGACCGCGTCGCGTGGCGCGACAGCGAGCGGCTGCTCGCCCGCCTCGAGCGGCTGCCCGAATACGCCGCGCCGCCGCCCGCCGAGCGGCTGATGGCGGATTTCTCGCTGATGCCGGCCGAAATGCCGCTGCCGGGGCCGGACGAGGTTGTCGTGCGGGTGCGCGCCGCCGGCATCAATTACAAGGACGTGCTGACTGCCGCCGGACAGCTGCCGGAAACCGGGTCGGGGCTTGGCGGCGAATGCGCCGGCGAGATCGCCGCGATCGGCCCCGGGGTGGATGGGCTGGCGGTCGGCGACGCGGTCGTCGCGGTCGCCGCCGGGGCGCTCGCCAGCCATGTGCGGGCGGATGCGCGCCTCGTCCTGGCGAAGCCGGCCGGCCTGGATTTTGCGCAGGCCGCCGCCGTGCCGATCGCCGGCGTCACCGCCTGGTACGCGTTGCATCATCTGACGCGGATGCGGCCCGGACAGCGGGTGCTGGTGCAGTCGGCGACCGGCGGCGTCGGCTGGTTCGCGATGCGCCTGGCGCAGCAGCAAGGGGCGGAGATCGTCGCCACCGCCGGCAGCGACAACAAGCGGCGGATTCTCGCCGATCGCGGCGTTCGCGAAGTCTATTCCTCCCGCAGCGTCGATTTTGCAGCGGCCGCGCCGGTCGACATCGTGCTCGGCGCCCTGCCGCCCGAGGCGCGGGCGGCGGCGCTGCGGCTGTTGCGGCCGGACGGGCATTACATCGAGATCGGCCGCGTCGGCATCTTGACGCCGGCCGAGGCAAAGGCGGTGCGGCCGGACATCGCCTATCACGTCGTGGCACTGGACCAGGTCGAGGCGCCGTTCTTTGCGGCGCTGCTGCGCGAGGTGCTGCAGGCGGTCGCCGCCGACCCGTCCCTGTTGCCGCCGCTGACGACGCTGCCCTTGGCCGCGGCGCGCCATGCTTTCGAGGCGATGATGCGGGCATCGCATGTTGGCAAGCTGGTGGCAATGCCGGCATGGCCGGCGGCGATCCGCGGCGACGGCACCTATGTCGTCACCGGCGGCCTCGGCGGGCTCGGGCCGGAGATCGCCGCGTGGCTGCTGCGGCGCGGCGCCGGCGGCGTGCTGGCCGGCGCCCGGCGTGTG
>JBLMXS010000410.1:0-3386 GCA_050257895.1 Thiohalocapsa sp. | reverse complement strand
GGATCACGGCCTCCGCCGGGATGACAAGGACTGTGAGAGGGCAGCAATGTTCGATCTCGACCGGTTCATCGAGGATTGCCGCACCGCGGTGCGCGAGGACAAGACCCACAAGGCAGCGCGCGAGGTCTTGGCGCGCGCCAATGCCCAGCCGGCGCCGATCCTCAGGGCGCTCGGCGAGCCGGCGCAGGCCGGCGTCACGCCGCTCTACAAATCGCCAGAGCTGACGATACTCAACGTCGTCTGGGGCAAGCGGATGACGATCATGCCGCACGACCACCGCATGTGGGCGGTGATCGGCGTCTATACCGGGCGCGAGGACAACATCTTCTGGCGCCGCATCCCGGGCGCCGCGGGCGGGCTGATCGAGGCGGCCGGCGCCAAGTCATTGGGCGAGGGCTGCGCCGAGCCATTGGGCCCGGACGTGGTCCATTCGGTGACCAACCCGCTCGGCCGCTTGACCGCAGCGATCCACGTCTACGGCGGCGATTTCTACGGCGCCAAGCGCAGCGACTGGGACCCCGAAAACCTGCTCGAACGCGAGTACGATTTCGCGCTGCACCGCCGCATGTTCGAGGAAGCCAACCGGGTCGCCGCATGAGCCTCGGCGTCTACGCCTTCACCTGCGGCTGGCTGGAGGGCGACCTTGGCCATCTGATGGAGGGCGGCGAGGGGCGCATCCGCCTGCCGATCCCGGCCTATCTGATCGAGCACCCGAACGGCAGCGCGCTGTTCGACACCGGCATGCACCCCGATTGCCAGCACGATCCGGCCGGCCGGGTCGGCGCCCGCATCGCCGGGCTGTTCGCGTTCGACTACCACCCGGGCGAGGAGGTCGCGGCGCGGCTGACGGCGCTGGGGCGCGACCCCGCCAAGGTCGATCTCGTCATCAACTCGCATTTCCATTTCGATCATTGCGGCGGCAACGCCCTGGTCCCCAACGCGACGCTGCTGGTACAGCGGCGCGAATGGGACGCCGGCATGGACCCCGACCGCGCCGCCAAAAGCGGCTTCAACCCGCGTGACTTCGACCTCGGCCACAAACTGCGCCTCGTCGACGGCCAGCACGATGTGTTCGGCGACGGCTCGGTCGTGGTGCTGCCGACGCATGGCCACACCCCGGGGCACCAGTCGCTGAAACTGCGGCTGGCGGGCGGCGAGGTCGTGCTGGCGGCCGACAGCTGCTACTTCTGCCGCACGCTGCGCGAGCGCCGCCTGCCGCGCTTCGCCTTCGACAAGGAGATGATGCGCGCCTCGCTCGATAAGCTCGCGGCGCTCGAAGCCGAGGGCGTCCGCATCTTCTTCGGCCACGACCCCGAATTCTGGCAAACCGTGCCGCAGGCGCCGCGAGCGATTGTATAGGCTGTCATCCCGGCTTTCGCCCCCTTTGCCGGAATGACAATGAAATTGCGATGGGAGCAGGGTTGTCCTTATTCTGAACCGGCGATTGAGCGGCGACAGGAGAGGGACCATGGCACGGCTGCCCCCTATCACCAGGATCGAGCAGATCCCCGAAAAGGACCGGCATTTCGCCCAGTCCATCGTCGCCAGCCGGGGCGCCTTGCAGGGGCCGTTCACGGCGTTTCTGCATTCGCCGGAGGTGGCCGAGCGGGTCGCGCATCTCGGCGCCTATGTGCGCTTCGAAGGCTCGCTCGACATGCGCGTCAGGGTGCTGGCGGCGATGACCGTGGCACGCGAGTTCGAGGGCATGTACGTCTGGGGGGCGCAGACCGGCGGCGCGCGGCGCCAGGGCGTGCCGGAAGACACCATCGCCGCGATCCGCGACAACCATACGCGCGGCGTCCCGCCCGAGGACGCGCAGATCATCGAGTTCACCCGCGCGCTGCTGCGCCGCCACCGCGTCGACGACGCCGCCTTCAAGGCGATGCAGGACCGCTTCGGCAACGACGAGCTGGTCCAGCTGACCACTGCAATCGGCTACTACACGCTCTTGTGCATCACCGTGAACGCCGCCGAGGTCGAGCCCGCGCCGGGCGCCGAGGTGCTGAAGGTTTGACACCCCCGCCGTCATTGCGAAGCGCGCAGCGACGAAGCAATCTCATGCGGTGGTCGCGTACCGGATCGAGATTGCTTCGCTCTGCTCGCAATGACGATTACGGAGAGCCGCCATGCCCCGCTTCGCCGCCAATCTCGGGTTTCTGTTCGCGGAGCTGCCGTTTCTCGAGCGCTTCGCGGCGGCGGCGAAGGCCGGCTTCGAGGCGGTCGAATATGCGTCGCCCTATGAGTATCCGGCGTCCGAGCTGCGCGCTCGGCTCGCCGATAACGGCCTCCAGCAGGTTCTGATCAACAGCCCGGCCGGCGACCGCAGCAAGGGCGAGCGCGGCTTCGCCTGCCTGCCGGGGCGCGAGGCCACGTTCCGCGACAGCGTGGAGCAGGCGCTCGACTATGCCGTGCAGCTCGGCTCTCCGTGCGTCCATGTGATGGGCGGCGTTCCGTCGGCCGAGACGCCGTACGACACCGCGCTGGCGCTCTACGCCGCCAACCTCGCCTGGGCCGGTGAACGCGGGCTGAAGGCCGGCGTCAAGCTGGTGATCGAGCCGCTCAACCCGCGCGACGCCCCCGGCTACGTGCTGCGCACGCAGGAGCAGGGCGCCGCCATCGTCAACGCGATTGGGCATGACCGGCTCGGCCTGCAGTTCGACCTCTACCATTGCCAGACGGCGCAGGGCGACGTGACGCGCCGCCTCGAAGCGCTGCTGCCGGTTATCGACCACATGCAGCTGGCTGACGTCCCCGGCCGCCACGAGCCCGGCAGCGGCGAGATCGGCTGGGAGTTCGTCTTCCGCCGCATCGACGAATTGGGCTACCGCGGCTGGGTCGGCTGCGAATACACGCCGGCCGGCGACACGGTCGAGGGGCTCAAGTGGCGGCAGCGCTACGGGGTGTGATCTCGGCTGTCATTGCGAGGAGCGAAGCGACGACGCAATCTCGCCGGGCCGGCATGCCGCAGCGAGATTGCTTCGCTGCGCTCGCAATGACAGCAAAATCTAGCCCCGGCCGACATAGGGCATCTTGTTGGCCATTACCGTCATGAACAGGACGTTGCCCTCCAAGGGCAGGCTGGCCATGTAGAGAACCGCGTCGGCGACGTGCGTGACGTCGATGCGCGCCTCGGCCTCGGTGCGGCCCGAGGCCTGCAGGCGGCCGACCGAGGTGTAGGTGTTGCGCTCGGCGGCGGCGTTGCCGATGTCGATCTGGCCGCAGCAGATGTCGAGCTGCCGCCCGTCCAGCGACAGCGAGCGGGTGAGGCCGGTCAAGGCGTGCTTGGTCGCGACGTAGGGCGTCGAGTTCCGCCTTGGCACATGCGCCGAGACCGAGCCGTTGTTGATGATGCGGCCGCCGCGCGGCTGCTGCTCCTTCATCATGCG
>JBLMXS010000409.1:0-15234 GCA_050257895.1 Thiohalocapsa sp. | reverse complement strand
CCCTCTCCCCGCTTGCGGGGAGAGGGCCGGGGTGAGGGGCAAGCCGCATCACATAAGTCCGCGGTAGGTGAGGCCGCCGCCGGCCGCTTCGCCATCTGCAGCGCCTGCCATACGCGTTCGGGGGTCAGCGGCATGTCGAGTGTCTCGATGCCGCATTCGGCGACCGCGTCGAGCACCGCATTCATAAAGGCAGGCGGCGCGCCGATCGCGCCCGCCTCGCCGGCGCCTTTGACGCCGAGCGGGTTGGTGCGGCAGGGCACGACGTTGTACGAGAACTCGACCATCGGCAGCGTGTCGGCGTGCGGCACGGCGTAATCGGTCAGATTGCCGCTCAACAATTGGCCATTGTCGTCGTAGACGACATGTTCGAGCATCGCCTGCCCGATCCCTTGCGAGACGCCGCCCTGCACCTGCCCCTTTAACAAGAGCGGGTTGATGACGGTGCCGAAATCGTCGACGACGCGGTAGCGCACGATGTCGATCTCGCCCGTCTCGGGGTCGATCTCGACCTCGCAGGCGTGAACGCCATTCGGGAAGGTCGGCGCCGGCGGCGTGAAATGCCCGGTCTCGGCAAAGCCCGGTTCGAGCCCGGGCGGCAGCTGCGCCGGGTTGAACGCGGCCTTGGCCACCGCCTCGATCGAGACATCTCGGTCGGTGCCGGGGATCGTGTATTTGCCGTCGCCGAACGCGACGTCGGCCTCGGCTGCTTCCAAGAGGTGCGCGGCGATCTTTCTGCCTTTGGCGATCAGCTTGTCGGCGGCATGCGCCAAGGCCGCCCCGCCGACCGGCAGCGAGCGCGAGCCGCCCGTGCCGCGGCCGAAGGCGATCGCATTGGTGTCGCCCTGCAGGACGCGGATCCTGTCGAGCGGCAGGCCGAGCTTTTCCGAGGCGAGCTGGGCGTAGGCGGTCTGATGCCCCTGCCCCGACGATTGCGAGCCCATCAGCAAGGTCAGATTGCCGGACGGGTCGAACCGCGCCTCGGCGAACTCGTCGGGCGGAAAGCCGGATTGCTCGATATAGACGGCGTAACCGAAGCCCCGCAGCCGCCCCTGCGCCCGCGACTGCGCCCGCCGCGAGGCGAACCCGGCGCGGTCGGCGGCCGCCAGCGCATCGTCGAGGTTGTGCGCGAACTCGCCGCTGTCATAGGTCAGCCCGAGCGGCGTCGTGTAGGGCATCGCGGCCGGCTTGATGAAATTGCGCCGCCGCAATTCGTCGGCGGCGACGTCGAGCCGCCTTGCCGCAAAATCGACCAGCCGCTCCATCGCATAGGCGGCCTCCGGGCGGCCGGCGCCGCGATAGGCGTCGGCCGGCACCGGGTTGGTGTAGGCGCCCCTGACATGCACGTGGATCGCCGGGATCGCGTAGACGCCGCTATACATGACGCCGCCCGACATCGTCGGGATCTCCGGCGCGTAGTTCGACAAATAGGCCCCCATATTTGCCGTCAGCTCGACCGACAGCGCGAGGAAGCGCAATTCATCGTCGAGCGCCAGGTCGAGCCGCACGAGGTTGTCGCGCCCCTGGGTGTCGGTCATGAACGAGTCGGAGCGGTCCGGCAGCCATTTGACCGGACGCCCGAGGCGCTTCGCCGCCCACAGCACCAGCGCGTGCTCGGGGTAGCAGAACAGCTTCATCCCGAAGCCGCCGCCGACATCGGGCGTCACCACGCGGATGCGGTTTTCCGGCACGTGCAGGACATGCTCGGCCAGCATGCTGCGAACGACGTGCGAGCCCTGCGTCGAACTCCACAGCGTGTAGGCCTCGTCGCCCGGGTCGTAGTCGCCGAGCGCGCCGCGCGGCTCCAGCGAATTGACGACGATGCGGTTGTTGACGAGCGACAGCGAGATGCGGTGGCGGGCAGTGGCGGCGGCGCGCGCGACGGCATTGCCGTCGCCGATCTCCCAGTCGAAGGCGAGGTTGCCCGGGATGTCCTCCCACACCAAGGGCTGGCCCGGCTCAAGCGCCCGCGCAGGGTCGGCGACCGCCGGCAACGGCTCGTAATCGACCTCGATGCGGTCGGCGGCGTCGCGCGCCACGGCGGCGGTCTCGGCGACCACCATCACCACCGTGTCGCCGACATGGCGCACCAGGTCGGCAACGATCGCCGGCCGCGGCGGCAGTTTCATGCGGGTGTTGTCGCGGTTGTCGACGGCGGCGACGCACGGGATCGTGCCGAGCTGGTCCGCCCTCAGGTCAGCGCCGGTCAGCACGGCGACGACCCCCGGCATCGCCGCTGCCGCCGCCGTGTCGATCGCGCGGATGCGGGCATGCGCATGCGGCGAGCGCAGCATCGCCGCGTGCGCCTGGCGCGGGCGGCTGATGTCGTCGAGATAATGCCCGTGGCCGGTCAGAAAGCGCCGATCCTCGACGCGGCGGATCGGCTGGCCGATGCCGAACTGGGTCATGGAGGGCCTCCGCGTGCGTTGAAGGCTTCTGACATGGGGTTGCCGGACACCGGCGTCCATCCGCGGTTGGCGTCTCGGCGTCTATCGAGCGGCTATCGCGCGGTTATTGACTTTTGCCGTCGCCGGATGCACCTCAACAGATCATCGGCCTAGCCCCCAGGGAGCGAAACAGGAGGACAACATGCCGTCGCCGAAGAAGCTGTCGCATCTCGTTTTGCAGACCAATCGCCGCGAACAGATGATCGACTGGTACTGCACCGTGCTTGGCGCGCAGCTGCTGCACCAGAACAAGCAGATCGCCTTCATCAGCTATGACGACGAGCACCACCGCGTCGCCTTTGTCGATCCGGGCCCCCTCGCCGACAAGGCCCCGGCCGAGGGCAAGACGGCGCGCGCCGGCGGCGAAGTCGGCCTGCACCACGTCGCCTTTACGATGGGCTCGCTCGACGAGCTCGCCGACCAGTACCTCGCCCTCAAGGACAAGGGCATCAAGCCGCACCGCTGCGTCAATCACGGCGTCACGACGTCGATGTACTTCTACGACCCGGATCGCAACCAGGTCGAGCTGCTGGTCGATAATTTCGCGACGGCGATCGAGGGCCAGAACTACATGCGCGGCCGCTCCGAGACCGACAAGAACCCGGTCGGCATCGATTTCGACCCCGAGGAGCTGGTCAAGAAGATCCAGCACGGCCTCAAGATCGAGGAACTGCAGACGATCAACGCGTAAGGCCGCATTCCGCTGCCGCTCCGCTCCCCGTCGCGCATCGTCACCATCGTGTGAAAGGCGCGAGCGCTTTCGATCGACTGTTCGATCCCCAGCTCTCCCTAATCCGCATTCCCCGCGCAAGCCGGGATCCACTGTTCAGCCGCTCCCATTGCTTGAACGTGGGTTCCCGGATTCGCCAGCTTGCGCCGGGACTGCGTGGCTTGGTTGCCACTTACGGAAGTGTCAGCAGGCGGCCGTAGCCGGGGATCGGCTGGCGCACGCCGCAGCGCCGCAGCGCGTGCCACATCATCGCGGCGTTGCTCGACAGCGCCGGCTTCTGCAGATCCTCTTCCAGCATTTGCAGCACGCTCAGGGTCGGCATGCCGGTGCCGGACACGAACACCGCCTCGGCCTCCGGTCGGTCGATGTTGCGCGCCAGGCGGTAGGCCCGCTCTGCAGTTTCGTCATAGATGTTGGTGACGCCGGCAAGGTTCTGCGCCCGCAGCACGGTGAAGCCGTGCGCTTCGAGGTGAGCCTTGCCCTGCGCCGTCGTCTCCGCCGAATAGGGCGCGCCGAGCACCAGCCGCTTGACCCCGAGGCGCTGCAATGCCGCCGCGACGCAGGCAAAGGCGGTGACGACCGGCACCCCGCTCGCCTCCGAAAGCCGCGCCAGCAACGCCGTCTCGCGCTGCGTCCCGAGATAATAGCTGGTCGCGGTGTGGGCGATGACGATGATGTCGGGCTTGACCATCGCCAGCAGCAGGGCGCTGTCGTCGAGCCCGTCGATCATCGTCCGGGTGCGCGCGTCCTGGTTGTCGAGCGCGCCGGGAACGCCGCCGCCCGCCGCCATGCGGTGGAAATGCAGGGTGACGCCGGCGGGCGCGACCGCCATCATCTCCATTTCGACCGTCGGATTGCCCGGCGGCACGAGAAACCCCAGCCGCGCCCGCCAGCCGATCATCGCCGTTTCCTCCGTTGCCGTTACGCGGCATCATGGGCGCTTGCCGCGCCGGATCAAGCGCGCTGCGGGTCACTGGGAAGATTGGCACGGGAGATTTCGACGATGGCTGCTCACGACGCGTTGCGCACGATCCTGCCGGTCGCCGGCCTGTCGCCCGAGCGCGCGGCCGCGGTCGAGATCACCGGCGGCAGCGACCCGGTGTTGCCGACCCCGTTCCGCATCGGCGAATGCGCCGCCGCCGCTCTCGCCGCGACCGGGCTTGCCGTCTCGGATTTGTGGGAACTGCGCACCGGCAGAAAGCAGGACGTCGCGGTCGACCTGCGGCAGGCGACCGCCTCATTGCGCAGCGGCCACTATCTCAAGGTCGACGGCCAGACGATGTCGACCGAGCGCAACGCCGTCATGGGCATGTACCCGGCGAAGAATGGCCGCTGGAGCTACATCCACGCCAATTTCCCGAACCACCGCGCCGCCGCGCTGAAGGTGCTTGGCTGCGCCGAGGAACGCAGCGCGGTGCGGGCGGCCGTCGCCCAGTGGGACGCGCAGGAACTCGAGGAGGCGATCATCGCTGCCGGCGGCGCCGGCGGCATGGTGCGCACGATGGCGGAATGGGCTCAGCACCCGCAGGCCGCGGCGATCGCGACGCTGCCGGTGTTCGAGATCGTCAAGATCGGCGATGCGCCGCCGCAAAAGCTGCCCGACGGCGAGCGCCCGCTCGCCGGCATCCGCGTCCTCGACCTGACGCGCGTGCTGGCCGGCCCGACCTCGGCCCGCACCCTGGCGGAGCACGGCGCCGACGTCCTCAAGATCACCGCGCCGCACATCCCGGCGCGCGACTACCAGGACGCCGACACCGGCCACGGCAAGCTGGCGGCGACTCTCGACCTGCGTGAGCCTGGGGATGTCGACAGACTGAAAGAGCTGGTACGCGAGGCCGACGTCTTCACGCAGGGCTACCGGCCGGGGACGCTGGCGGCGCGCGGCCTGTCGCCGGAGGCGCTGGCGGCGATCCGCCCGGGCCTCGTCTACGTCTCGCTGTGCGCCTTCAGCCATGTCGGGGCGTGGGCGCCGCGTCGCGGCTTCGACACCGTGGTGCAGAATGTCAGCGGCATCACGTGGCGGCAGGGCGAATTGTTCCCGGGGGCCGAGCCGGGGCCGCAATTCTACCCGGTGTCGGCGATCGACTATCTGACCGGCTACCTGATGGCGTTCGGCGCGATGGTAGCGCTCAAGCGCCGCGCCACCGAGGGCGGCAGCTGGCTCGTGCGCATCTCGCTGGCGCAGACCGGACGCTGGTTGGTCAGTCGCGGCGAGGTGCCGGAGGCCGAGGCGAAACAGGCGGCGAAGGAATTCGCGCCCGAGGAGCTCGCGCGCTGGTCGACCGAGACCGAGACGCCGCTCGGCCGCCTCGCCCATCTGAAGCCGACCGTGCAGCTCTCCGAGACGCCACCCTACTGGGCCCGCCCCTCAGTGCCGCTCGGCCACCACCAGCCGGTGTGGCCGGCGCGCGGCTGACGCCGCGTCTTAGCCCCAAAAAAACGTCATCCCCGGGCTTGACCCGGGGAGCTCATGCCGTTGCATAAAGATGCCCACGGATCAAGTCCGTGGGCTGAAGGCCCACCGATCAAGCCCGGCCCTGACGACATCAAAAAGCGGCGCTGCGCACTATTCCGCCGCGTCGGCGGGCTTGGTCTTGTCGTGGACGCGGGCGATGCGCTCCATCTCGCCGAGCAGGTCGTGCAGCGCCTGGTCGGCGGTGAACGCCATCTTGGCGAAGGCCCGCAGGAAGCTGTCGGTGCGCGGCAGCTGGAACAGCGTCTCGTCGGCATCCTTCGGCGTCGTCGCGGTGACCAGAACGACGTTGTCGAACGGCTGCAGCACCAGTTCCTTCAAGGGCTTGCCCGGTCCGGTGACGTATTCGACAACGCGGCAGCGCTCGCTGTCGCGGACTTCGTTAACGATCGTCATGCGATAGGCGGCGCGCGTCGTCGAGGCTTCGACGAGGGCGCGCGCGAACGGCCGCAGGAAGCTTTCGTCAAAGCCAAGGATCGCCATCGGCCGGTCATTATTGACCGACGAACGCATCTCCAGCGTCGTCCACAGCGACGCCCGGCCCTGGAAGTAATCCGCCGAGGCAAGATCGAGGTTGATCGAATCGATCGGCATCGGCGGCGCAATCGATCGCGCCGACAGGAAGGCAAAGCAGGCCGGCTCGCGCTTCAGCGAAATATTGGTCGTCGCCTCAAGATTGCGGTCGGTTACTGCAGGTGTATCAGCCATGGGCGCGGCCTATTCGTAAGGTGGCGACGAACAGTTCGGAGCGTTGGCTCGGTCGATCGTCAGGAAATCATCCCATCCTTAACATTTGGATAAACTGACCGACGCCGTTCTGTCAAACAGTGCCGCTCGGGGGTGCTGCGGCCTTTGGCCGCGCAAGGCAAACCGCGGGTTTCCGGCGATTCATCGCCCTGCTCCGGCGCGCTCTAGCTCCTCAATTGCGGTCTCGGCGGCGAGCCATTCGGCTTCCGCTTCGGCCAACAGCCGCGCCACCTCGGCGCGCCGCTTCAAGGCATCCGCGAGCGCCTCGCGGCGCCCCTGGAACGCGTCGGGCGACGCCAGCTTACGGTCTAGCGCCTGCTGCTCGGCGGCGAGCCGCGCCGCATTCTGTTCGGCAGCGCGCGCGGTGCGGCGCAGCGGCTGCAGTGCGACGCGCCGCTCGGCCGCCTCGCGCCTGCCGGAGCGCCGCCCGTCGCCGTCGCTGCGCCCACCATTAACCGTCGGCGGCTCCTCGCGCGCCAACAGGCGGCGCCGGTAGCCCTCGAGGTCATCGTCGAACGGCCGCACCGTGCCGTCTTCGACCAGCCACAGCCGGTCGGCGACCAGCTCGACGAGATGCCAATCGTGACTCACGAGGACGACGGCGCCAGCATACTCCGCCAGAGCCGCGACCAACGCCTCACGGGTTTCCATGTCGAGATGGTTTGTCGGCTCGTCGAGGATCAGGAGGGACGGCGCGTCGTGCGTGACGAGCGCCAGGTTGAGGCGGGCGCGCTCGCCACCCGACAATTGCGCGACCGGCACGAGCGCTTTGTCCTGGGCAAAGCCGAAGCCGCCGAGGCGGGTGCGCACCGCCTCGGGCGGAACCTCCGGCATCAGCGCCGCCAAATGATCGAACGCCGATTCCTCAGGCCGCATCTCTTCGATCTGGTGTTGCGCAAAGAAGCCGCAGCTGAGCTTGGGCGAGCGCGTCATGCGGCCGGACAATGGCGCGAGTCGCCCGGCCAGCAGCCGGGCAAACGTCGTCTTGCCGTTGCCGTTCGCGCCCAAGAGCGCGATGCGGTCGTCCGGGTCGAGCCGCAAGTCGAGCCGCGACAATACCGGCCGGCCCGGCGTATAGCCGGTGCTGACCTTTTCGAGCGAGATGAGCGGCGGGCTGAGCTCGGACGGCTGCGGCAGGTGCAAGCTCACCGGCACGTCCTCGATCAGCGTCACCGGTTCGAGCTTGGCCAGCGCCTTGATGCGGCTTTGCGCCTGGCGCGCCTTCGACGCCTTGGCGCGGAAGCGCTCGATGAAGCGGCTGAGGCGGTCGCGCTCCTGCTGCTGGCGCCGCGCTAGCACCGCCTGCCGCGCCGCCGCCTCGCGGCGCGCGCGCAGGAACTTGTCCAAGCCGCCCGAGTAAAGCGTCAGCTTGCCGTTGTCGAGATGGAGGGTCGCGGTCGTCGCGGCGTTGAGCAGCTGGCGGTCGTGGCTGACCAGGACGAAACTGTGCCGATAACGCCGCAGATAGCGTTCGAGCCACAGCGCCGCTTCGAGGTCGAGATGGTTGGTCGGCTCGTCGAGCAAGAGCAGGTCGGGCTCGGCAAACAGCACCGCTGCCAGCGCCACCCGCATGCGCCAGCCGCCCGACAACTCGTCGAGCGGGCGCGCCTGCATCGCCGCGTCGAGCCCGAGCCCGGCGAGGATGCGCGCCGCGCGGGCGGGCGCCGACCGCGCGCCGATCACCTCGAGCCGCTCCTCGATCTCGGCGATGCGCAACGGCTCCGGGTCGCGTTCGAGCTCGCGCAGCAAGGCGGTGCGCTCCTTGTCGGCGGCCAGCACCGTATCGAGCGCGTTGCCGGAGCCGGAGGGTGCCTCCTGCGCCAGAAAGCCGATGCGCCAGTCCTTCGGCAGGAAGATGTCGCCGCGATCGGGCAGCAGGCGGCCGCGGATCAGGTCGAGCAGCGTCGATTTGCCGGCGCCGTTGCGGCCGACGAGACCGAGCTTGCAGCCGACCGGGATCTGCGCGTTCGCCTCGTTGAACAGGGCGCGGCCGTGGCGGCCGCCGACGCGGTAGGTCAGGCCGGAAATTGTCAGCATGGCCGAATTCTACCATGAGCCGGGCGGCCACCGCGACGCGCCGCACCGCCGCAATCCAGGCGGCGCTGCCGGCGGCCGCATCCGCATTGGCATCTCCGGCTGGCGCTATGCCGGCTGGCGCGGCCGCTTCTATCCGCCGGAGCTGCGCCAGCGTGACGAGCTCTCCTACGCCAGCCGGCATTTCGACACGATCGAGATCAACGGCACGCATTATTCGCTGCAGCGCCCGGAGTTCTTTACCGAGTGGCATGACGCGGTCCCGGATGATTTCGTCTTCGCGGTCAAAGGCAGCCGCTTCATCACCCACATGAAGCAATTGCGCGACTGCGAGGCGGCGCTCGCCAATTTCTTCGCGCAAGGCGTGTTGCGGCTCGGGGCCAAGCTCGGACCGCTATTGTGGCAGTTCGCACCGCGCTTCGTGTTCAACGCCGAGAAGCTGGCGGCGTTCTTCGCACTCTTGCCGCGCACCGCCGAGGAAGCGGCGGCGCTTGCCCGCCGCCACGATCACCGGCTGGCCGGCCGCGCCTGGACCGAGGCGGTGGACCCGGGGCACGCGTTGCACCACGCCGTCGAAATCCGCCACAAGAGCTTCCTCGATCCGGCCTTTGTCGCCCTGCTGCGGCAGCACAAGATCGCGCTGGTCTTTGCCGATACGGTCGATTTCCCCTACGCCGAGGACGTCACCGCCGATTTCCTCTATTTGCGCCTGCACGGCTCGGAGGAGCTCTATGCCAGCGGCTATGACGAGCCGGCGCTCGACCGCTGGGCGGCGCGGATCGCCGCCTGGAGCACCGGCGGCATGCCCGACGACGCACAATTGATCGACCCGGTTTGGCGGCCGCCGCGGCGGCGGCGCGACGTCTACGTCTATTTCGACAACGACGCCAAGGTGCGGGCGCCGTTCGACGCCCAGGCGCTGCGCCGCCAGCTCGCCACCCCTCCAAGCTGATGGCATGGCGGTGGCCATCTCGTATAGGCTGACGGCGCCATCATCACGCCACAGCACGAGGGGAGAGCCGTCATGAAGGTCGTCACGCTGAAGAATATCCCGGATGTTCCGGTCGAGGGCGCCGACCGCATCGAGGGATGGACCGGTCCGGTGCAGCGCACCCGCCAGACGATTATCGAACCCGGCGGCTCGGAGAACTACAATTGCAGCGTCGTCAATTTCAGCCAGGGCTGCACGACGGGCTGGCACACCCACAGCTGCGACCAGATCCTCGTCGTCGTGTCGGGCTCCGGCATGGTTTGCCTCGACGGGCAGAAGCCGCAGGAGATCAAGGTCGGCGACGTCGTCCACATCAAGTCCGGCGAGCGCCATTGGCATGGCGCCAAGGCCGATTCGACGATGGGCCACATCACGATCACCGCGATCGGCGGCCAGGCTAAGTGGGGGTAGCCCCCTGACTAGCTGGAGCACGATCCTTTCAGCTTGAACACCAGGCGTCACCCCCGCGGAAGCGCGGGTCCAGGGGCAAGCGACGTGCGGGCACCCCTGGATTCCCGCTTTCGCGGGAATGACGATTCTACTTCGATGGATCTCGCTCCCCAGGTCGACAGCGTCCGGACCGCGGCCATCCCGGCCGCATGCGGGCCGGAGGCCCGCGGTCCGATGATCGGCGGCTCAATCGCCGGCGGCGACGGCGAGGCGGGGCTCGCGGTCGCGGCGCCAGCGCAACGCCCACTTCTCGACGCCGTGCCAGGACAGCCAGGCGGCCGGCAACGCGATCGCAAGCGCGCCGAGAAAGACCTCCCACCACGGCGCCTGCCCGCCCGACAGCCACATCACCAGCTGCTGCGACGGCCAGCCATAGATGTAGAGGCCGTAGGAAAGGTCGCCGACATAGCGCGAATAGTCGAGCCGACGGTCGTGCCGGCGGGCAAACCAGATGACGAGATAGGCGCCGGCCAGCGGAAACAGCATGATCAACTGGCCGAGCCAGGCAAAAAAGGCCAGCGCCAGCAGCGCCAGCAGCGCGAAATCGCCGCGGAAGGCGATCCGCTCGCGCAGGAAATAGAGCGCCATCCCCGAGCCGAAAAACGCGAGGAACCAGGCCCATTCGCCGATGTCGTCGAACGGCGTCAGCGCCCGTTCGGCGGCGACGGCGGCGATCCCGGCTGCCATCAGCGCCAGCGCCGTGGACAGCCGCAGCAGCCCTGCCAGGCCGAGCAGCAGCACCGTCGCGTACATCATCGCTTCGTAGCGCAAGGTCCACAGCGAGCCGTTGACCAAGAGGCCGACCGGGTTGTCGGCGAACAGCACCCCCGGCAATTGCAATGGCCCAGGATCGAGGGTCACCACCTTGCGGCAGAATTGCGCCAGCTCCAGCGATCCGAGGTAGGCGAGTAGCGGCAGCCGCGTGACGAGCGGCCCGATGAGGAACGCGCACACCAGCATGTTGACGACCAGGGCCGGCATGATGCGCAGCACGCGCCGCATCGCGAAATCGCCGGTCGCCGGCCGGCGGCACCAGCTACCGGTGACGAGATAGCCGCTCAGGATGAAGAACACGAAGACGCCGACCAAGCCGAGGATGCACTGGTTGCCGGTCAGCCGCACGAACGGCTCACGCGCTTCGCTGCCCTCGGCGATCAGGAAGGAGTGCGAGAACACCACCGCCAGCGCCGCCAGCAGCCGCACCGCATCGAAATTGTTGGCGCGAGGAGGAGCCGGGTCGCGTGGCAGCGGCGATCTGCCGGCGAGCCGGTCGGTGAACGGGTCGGGGCGGTCGTGCGACATGCAGCTGGCGGCTCCCGCCGATCGAGACGACCGGAAACGCCGCCAGCCGGCGCCGGGTTCAACCCGGACCGGCGCCGTGCGAGATCATTATTTCTGGCGGAACGACTGGTCGAACGAGGCGACCACCGGCCCCAGCAGATAGTCGAGCGCCGTTCGCTGCCGGGTCGGGATCATCACCGTGGCGCTCATGCCGGGATAGAGCTCGACATCCTTGCTTGCCTTCGCCTCGGCCAGCTCGGCCGGGTCGACATGCACCAGCGCGGTGTAATAGGGCGCGTTGGTTTTCGGGTCGGTCAGACGATCGGCGGAAACCTACGCGACCTCGCCATGGATCACCGGCAGCTCGCGCTGCTTGAAGGCGAGAAAATGCACTTCCGCCCGCATGCCGGGATGGACGTCGTGAATGTCGTCGACATTGACGTTGGCCTCGACCGCAAGGTCGTTGCGCGTCGGGACGATGTCCATGATCTTGTCGCCCTTGCCGATCACGCCGCCGACCGAGAACACCGAAAGCCCGACGACGAAGCCGGAATAGGGGCTGCGCAATTCGGTGCGCTGCAGCACGTCCTGCGCCGCCTGCAGTTTTGGCGGCAGGTCGAGGAGCTTATCCTGCGTGTCGCGCAGATCCTTGGCGATGTCGGTCATCCGGTCGTTCCTGGCCTGGATGATCTGCATATCGACCTCGCCGATCGACTGGCGCGCCTTGGCGATGTTGCCGGCGATCTCGCCGGCTTGGCCGGCGAGCGCCGAGGCGGTGCGCTCCAGCTGCAGCACCCGCGGGCGCTGCGTCAGGCCCTTTTCGAGCAGGTAGTTTTGGTCGCGCAGCTCGTCGCGGATCAGCCGCAGCTGCTCTTTCTGCGAGGTCTCCTGCGCCTGCGCCGCGGTGATCTGTTCCTGCAGTTCCTCAATGCGCTGGCGCAGCACCGCCACCTGGCCGGCAAGCCCGGTGCGACGGATCGTGAACTGCTTCTGCTCGGCGTCGAGGATCGCGGCGACCAGCTTGTCGCCGCGGCGCTCCAGGAGCTCTGGCGGAAAGGCGATTGCCGCCGCCTCGTCGCGCTCGGCCAGCAGCCGCGCCTGCTGCGCGCGATAGGCGTCGTATTGCTGCGCCAGCATCGTCACGGCGGCGCGCGCCTGGGTGTCGTCGACCACGATGAGGGTCTGGCCGGCCACAACGCGGTCGCCTTCCCTGACCCGCAGCTCCTTGACGATGCCGCCGTCGAGATGCTGGATCGTCTTGCGGTTGCCCTCGACCTTGACGACCGCCGGCGCGACGACGGCGCCGGTCAGCGGCGCGTAGGCCGCCCAGCCGCCCAGCCCGCCGAAAAACAGCGCCATGACGGCAAGACCGGCGCGGATCGGCCCGCGCGCGCTGTCGTTGGGCGGCGCCGCCTTGCGGCTCGGATCGTAAAGCGTCACCTGCGTCATGCCCGCACCTCCACCGGCTGCGGCTGCGGCTGCGGCGCGACCCGGCGCTGGCCGGCGAGCGAGGCCACCGCCGGCGCCGGCTGGCCGAGCTTGGCCATGACCTCGGCGCGAGTCCCGAACAGCCGGACGCCGCCGCCCTGCAGCACCAGGATCTTGTCGACCGTGTTGAGCGTCACCGGCCGGTGCGAGATGACGATGACGGTCTGCCCGCTATCCTTGAGGCGCTCCAGGCAGCGGCCGAGCGCCATGTCGCCGTCCATGTCGAGGTTGGAGCTCGGCTCGTCGAGCACGAGGAGGCTCGGCTCGCCGTAGAGCGCACGCGCCAGCGCGATGCGCTGGCGGTGGCCGCCCGACAAATTGGCGCCGCCCTCCTCGATCATCGTATCGTTGCCCTTCGGCAGTTCGAGGATCAGCTCGTGCGCGCCGGCCAGCATCGCGGCGGCGAGGACCTTGTCGTCCTCGCCCTTGTCATCCCCCACTGGACCGAAGCGGGAAATGTTGGCGGCGACGGTGTCGGCAAACAGCTCGATCTCCTGCGGCAGGTAGCCGACATGGCGGCCGAAATCGGCGCGGCTCCAGGTCGCGACGTTGGCGCCGTCGAGCCGCACGACGCCGCTCTGCGGGCTCTGGATGCCGACGATCAACCGCGCCAGCGTCGATTTGCCGGCGCCCGAGGGCCCGACGATGCCGAGCGTCTCGCCGGGTTCGATCTCGAAGCTGATGTCGCGCAGCACCGGCCGCGTCATGCCGGGCAGCACAAAGCTGGCGCCCTGGACGCTGAGCCGGCCCTGCGGCCGCGGCAAGGAGAGGCTCGCCGGCAGCGCGGGGTGCGCCGCGAGCAGCCGGTCGAGGCGGCGATAGGCGCTGCGGGCGGCGACCAGCGGGCGCCACCCGGCGACCGCCTGGTCGACCGGCGCCAGCGCCCGCGACAGCAGGAACATCGCCGCGAACATGACGCCGCCGGTGGCGTCGCGCTGAATCACGAGATAGGCGCCGGCGCCGAGGATCAGCGACTGCATCAGGAGGCGCAGGAAGCGGATCAGCGACAAGAGGCCAGCGGCGCGGTCGCTCGCCTTGGCCTGCGCCGCCAGCATGCCGTAGCGGTCATGGCTCCAGCGCCGCAGCAGCCCGCCCAGCATGCCCATCGCCTCGATCGCATGCGAATTCCTGAGCGCCGCCTCGGTCAGCGCGTAATTGCGGCTGGCGGCCTCGCCGGACTCGCGCAGCAGGCGGCCGGTCATCGCCTCGTTGAGCAGCGCCAGCGCCAGCAGTATCAGCGCGAAGGCCACCGCCATCACCCCCAGAAGCGGGTGCAACAGCGCGATGACGACGAGGTAGAGCGGCGCCCAGGGCGCGTCGAACAGCGCGTAAAAGCTCGACCCGGTGAGGAATTGGCGGAACGTGTCGAGGTCGCGCAACGCCTGGCTCTTGGCGGCGCCGGGCTGGGCATTGGTCTGCCGCACCATCGCCGCCATGCAGCGCTCGCCGAGCAGCCGGTCGAGCCGCAGCCCGGCGCGGATCAGGACGCGCGCCCGGGCATGGTCGAGCGCCGCCATCGTCAGCAGCGCCAAGGCCAGCGCCAAGGTCAGCATGACCAGCGTCGGCACGCTGCCGCTCGACACCACCCGGTCGTAGACCTGCAGCAGATAGAGCGGCGAGGCGAGATAGAGAATGTTGACGCCGGCGCCAAACAGCGCCGCCGGCAAAAAATACGGCATGCAGGCATGCACCGCCTGCCGCATCTCGCTATAGGGGGAATGGGCAGCGCTCAAGGTTCGGCTCCAACGCAAGCTAACGGCCGATAGCGGGCCGCAGATGCAATGTCATCGATTTCCGTTTCTTTTTGCTAAAAGCCGGGGCGGCCCTGCAGGACCGCCCCGCGTCCGAGGCGTGTTCGCGATTTAGGCGGCGTGAAGGAAGTCCGCCGCATTAAGCGCGACGAGGCCCGTGAGCTTGATTTCCATCACATCCGGCCCGGTGCTCGTCGTTTCGCCGACGCCCCCGGCATTGGCGTAGACGTAGGTATTCCCGTCCCCCGGCTGGACCGCGATGATGGCATGAGCGTCGATCGTCGTCGGCACGCTCGTCAGATTGAGCAAGCCGACCGTGGTGATGCCGGCGATCGGCGAGAAATCGATCTGATCCGCGTCGCCCCCGCTTGCCGTGAAGTCGAGGATCGTGTCGAACGCGGTCGGTGTCGAGTCGCTGACGGCGTTGTATTGGAACGTGTCGTTGCCGGCGCCGCCGAACAGCACATCGGCGCCGCCATTGCCGATCAAAGTATCGCCGCCGGTGCCGCCGATCAGGTAGTCGACATTGTTCGACCCGGTGAGGACATCTGCCTTGCCCAGCCCGTCGCCAATTGTCGGCCCGGTGCTAAGCGAGAAATCGATCGCATCCGTCGTCGAATCGCCACCGGTCACCAAGTCGAAAGCCTGGGTGTATGTAGTGGTGCCGTCGGTCGCTATGACGGTCAGGGTGCCGTTGGCGTCCTGGTGAAGATGCAACGCCCTATCCGAGGTAACCCAGGCGCCGCTTCCCGTCCCCGGATCACCGACGAATGTGTAACTGTAGGTGAGGGTGCCGCCGCCGTTGTAGTCGGTAACCTGAAAGCTCCCCGGTACAGAGGTATTCC
>JBLMXS010000408.1:0-6541 GCA_050257895.1 Thiohalocapsa sp. | reverse complement strand
CGGCGGCTCGACCAGTGGCTCAAATGGCACCAGGCCGGATTTGGCGTCGCGGATGAACTGCACGAGATAGGGGCTGATGTCGGTCAGCAGCTCGGGCGTGAACCCATGCCGGTCGCGCAGCGCCCCCGTGATCTTCGTCGCCAGCGTGACGTTGTCGTCTTCCGGGCGGCCCCCCGCCGCGCTCATCGCCTGCCGCAACAGCGGCAGCGCTTCGTGGTAATCCTCGGCCCGTACGCCCTCGATATAGGGGCGCGGCTCGGCTGGCGACGGCGCCGTCTCGCTGGGCAATACGGCGTCCGCCGACAATGCATTGGAGCGATGCAGCGCCTGCCCGATGACAGTCTGGCCGGCATGGCTATCGCTGCCGAGCCGCCCGAGCAGGCGTTCGAGCCGCTCTTCGGGAGAATGCCGGTGGTCTTCATCCTCCGCCGGCGGCAACTCCGGGACCGGGGTCGCTTTGGGTCTGAGCCAACTGAGCATTGCCGCAATCCCGCAATTTGCTGGTCATACCGTACTAGCCGGCTTCCGCTCTATAAATCCGCGAATTCTATCCGACAAGATTTGACAACTGGCATTTGTTTGACATGCCGGCATACTATCAGACTTCAATTGGCAAAGCACCGACGCAGAATTGATTGTGTAGTATTGACTTTATTTATACGATGCTGCAGCGTAGGTGGCAAGCCCTGATTGGCCCAAGACACCAGAGCGAGACGTGTTGCGCACGCAGCGGTTGATCGGCGGAGTCGGCGCGATGGTGTCGGCGCGGTGAATTCAGGTCAACGCAATCCGCAACCGTCCCCTGCTGCCGCCGGCTCGCTGGCTGCGCCAGCCGCCGGCGCTCGGACAGCGGCCGCGGCGCGGCTGCCGCAGCCGGTCGCGGGCCTTGTCGGCAATCGCGATTTCCGCCTGTTGTGGGCGATCGGCGTCGTCGTCTTCGCGGTGCGCTGGCTGGAGATGCTGGTGGTCGGCGTGTTCGTCTACCAGCACACCGGGTCGGCCTTCGACGTGTCGTTGATGACGCTGCTGCGCATGCTGCCGATGGCGCTGTTCGGGGCGTTGATCGGGGCCGCGGCCGAGCGCCTCGAACGCCGATGTGCCCTGGCTCTCGTCATCCTGTCGATGCTCGCCACCTCGCTGTGCCTGGCGCTTTTGGCGTATGTCGGGAAGCTCGCGGTCTGGCACCTGGCCGTCGCCAGCTTCTGCAACGGCGTCGCCTGGGCCGCCGACAACCCGGTGCGCCGGGTGATGATCGGCGAGGTGGTCGGACCCGAGCGGATGGGCGCGGCGATGTCGGTCGATGTCGGCGCCAACAATGCCAGCCGCATGCTTGGGCCGACGGTCGGCGGCATGCTGCTGGTCGGCGTCGGCATCGCCGGCGCGTTCACGGTCAGCGTTGTTTGCTATACCCTGGCGCTGGCCGCCGCGCTTGCCGTGCGCCACAAGAACCAGCTGCACCCCGGCGCTGCCGCGGGTGCGGTGCTGGCGCGCATCATCGAGGGGTTCCTCCTGGTGCGCGACGATCCGCGGCTGATCGCGATCCTCTTGATCACCGTTGTCTACAACGTGTTCGGCTGGCCGTTTACGGCAATGATCCCGGTGATCGGGCAGGACAATCTGCATCTCGGCGCCGGCGGCATCGGGCTCCTCGCCAGCATGGACGGCATCGGCGCCTTCTGCGGCGCGCTGGCGATCGCGATGTTTGCCAGGCCACGCCACTACGCGCGGCTCTATATCGGTGGCGTCGGTGCCTATCTGGCGATGCTGATCCTTTTCGCGCTCGTACCGAGCGTGTCGCTGGCGGGCGCTGCACTGCTCCTGACCGGTCTGTCGAGCTCGGGGTTCAGCGTCATGCAGGCGACGCTGATCTATCTGTCCGCGCCGCCAGCAATGCGCAGCCGCCTGTACGGCGTCCTCTCGGTGTGCATCGGTAGCGGGCCGATCGGATTTTTCGGGCTCGGCCTGCTGGCCGAGGCGATCGGGGCGCCAGCGGCGACGGCATTGACGGGTGCGCTCGGCATCCTCGTCCTGGTCGCCACGATACCGTGGTGGCGCCGCCTCGCTGGCGCTTACAGCTGAGTCACCGCGCAACCTCTTGGCTGCGATTTTCCCGGACCAACATGGCTGCCCGCGCGGAACGCGGGATCGGCGCCAATGTTTCAGCTAGGGCGACCGGCTGGCTCAGGGGGAGGCGATGGAGGATCCGCAAAAGCTGCGCGAGCTCGCCGCCTGGTATCGCGAATTCGCCGAGAAGACCGGCAACCCGACCATCTGGGAAGCGCGGCTGCGCACAGCCGAGGATCTCGACCGAGAGGCCGATCGCCTCGAGCAGCGCCAGGCGCTCGCCACCGCAGGGTTCCGCTGAGGGCGATACATCGCTTGCCATCATTCGTGCATGGGCGCGATCCGCGGCTGCGTAAAATGTGGCGGGAGAAAGGTCCCGCGGAGCTTTTGGCTGGGGATCACCCATGATGGTCCGACATGGATGCTGCGGCCCGCCGCTCCATAAAACCGGTATAGGCGTGCTGAGGGGATGGCGTGTCATTGTTGAATGATGCCGCCGCGGACGCGTCCGCGGCTTCGACCGGCTTCGTTGCGAGATTCCACGAGCAGAGCGAGAGCGAGCCGAGCGAGCTTTGGATCTGCTTCGTTTACGCGCTGATCCTCTGCGCGTTCGCCGGGATATGCTACTTCCAGCTGCACGGCGTCGTGCGGCACCTGCTGCACATGGCGGACCGGCACGAGGGCATTCGCCCGTTTTTGTACCCGAGCCTGTTATGGACGGGCATGGGCTTGTTCCTGCTGGCAATGCGATCGGCCATCTGGGTGGCGTACCGTCCGCATCCGGCCGCCGATCGCGACACGGCGCCCGTGCTCAGCGTCATCATCCCGGCCTACAACGAAGGGGCGATGGTGCTCAACGCGATCGAATCCGTTGTCCGCGCGGACTACCCCCGCGATAAACTGCAAATTCTCGTGATCGACGATGGCAGCACGGATGACACCTGGGACTGGATCGCTCGAGCAGCGCGAGCTTATCCCGATCTGGTGACGCCGCTTCGCCACGAAAGCAACCGCGGCAAGCGGGACGCGCTGGCACTCGGCTTCCGGACAGGGCGCGGCGAGGTGTTTGTCACGATCGATTCCGACAGCGTAATCGCGCGCGACGCATTGCTCCGTCTGGTTGGTCCGTTCCGCGATCCGCGCATCGGGGCAGTCGCCGGCAAGGTTCTCGTCTACAACCGCGATGCCGGTCTTATCCCGCGTATGCTGCATGTCCGGTTCGTCCTGTCGTTCGACCTGCTGCGGTCGATCGAGTCGGTGTACCGAACCGTCTATTGCTGCCCCGGAGCACTGAGCGCGCTGCGCGCCGCCGCGGTGCGCCCGTTGGTCGAGCGCTGGCAGAACCAGCGCTTTCTGGCGCGACGGTGCACCTTCGGCGAGGACCGGGCGATGACGAATTACCTGCTCGAAGCGGGGTACGATACAGTCTACCAGCGCACCGCCGTCGTTCACACCGTAGTCCCGACCGGGTTCGTGAAGATGACGAAGATGCTGCTCCGCTGGGAACGGAGCGGCGTACGGGAGGAGATCCGCTTCGCGAAGATAGTGTGGCGGCGGCCATGGCGAATCTGCCTGATTGCGGCGTTCGACCGATTTGTGATCAATCTCCGTCATCCGATCTACTTCTTAAGCCTCTGCTTGCTCGCCACTCTCGGTTTCCACCACCCGTCGATCATCGTCCGCACGCTCGTGGCGATAGGCTTTGTCTCGCTGTTCAACACGCTGTATTTTCTGCGCAGCGAGCGCTCGCTCGACTTTGTCTATGGCGTGGCTTACGCGTATTTGTCGGCATTCACGCTCTTCTGGCTCTATCCCTATGCGGTTCTGACGGTGCGGGCACGGTCGTGGCTGACCCGCTGATAGCGCCATCCGCTTCAGCCGCGCGCCGGAGCCCGCTTGGCGGTGCGGGATCGACCATCGCCTCTGCCGCGCGGACGCGCTAGGATGAGCGCGCGACCGGTATAACCCCGGCGCCGTTCGGTGTGGGGAGGGATACCGTGGGCATCAGCTTCAAGAACCCGTGGTGGGTCGTCGTCGGCGCGGTGACGGGCCTGTTTGTCTGCAACGGCCCGGTGCTCGCCTTCACCTTCGGCGTGTTTCTGAAGCCCTTGATGGCCGACATGCACTGGGACCGCGCCCAGGCGTCGTTCGCACTGTCGTTCGGGGGCATCTTCAGCGCGCTGATGGTGCCGGTGTTCGGCTGGCTGATGGATCGCTACAGCATCCGCAAGATCGCCTTGCCGGGCATCGTCGTCTATGTGGCGGCGATGGCGCTCTTGGCGATCAGCCCGAAATCCCTCTTGGCGTTCGCGCTCTTGTTCGCGCTGGCCGAGGGGACGAGCGCGATCCAGACCCCGATCGGCTACGCCAAGGCGATCGCCGCCTGGTTCGACCGGCGCCGCGGCCTGGCGCTCGGCATCGCGATGGGCGGCGTCGGGCTCGGCGGCTTCGTGATGCCGCAGCTGGCGGAAGCGCTGATCGAGCGCTTCACCTGGCGCGGCGCCTATCTCGGGCTGGCGATGCTGACCGCGGTCGTGGCATTGCCGGCGGTAGCGCTGTGGATCCGCGAGCCGCGTCCCGGCGAGGGCGAGCGCGGCGGCCCGATGACGCGGGCGAAGATCGCCGCTTTGCCTGGCCTCACCGTGCGCGAAGTCTTGGCGACCGGGCGGTTCTGGATGCTGCTGTCGATCTTTTTCCTGGTCGGGATCGCGGTCAACGGCAGCGCCGCGCATGTCGTGCCATTGTTGACCGATGCCGGCATCCCGCGTGCCCAGGCGGCCGCGACGATGGGAATGTTCGGGCTGGCGACGTTGTGCGGCCGACTGCTGGCCGGCTGGCTGGTCGACCGGTTTTTCGCGGCCTGTGTCGCAACCGTGCTGTTCCTCGCTCCGATCGCCGGGTTTGCATTTCTTTACACCGCGCATGGCGTGCTGCCGACGATCGGCGTCGTCCTGCTCGGGCTCGGGCTCGGCACCGAGATCGACCTGATCGCGTTCCTCGTGTCGCGCTACTTCGGACAGAAATCGTTCGGCCAGCTCTACGGCTATTGCTTCATGCTGTTCGGCTTCGGGTCGGCCGCGGGACGGTTTCTCGGCGGCTACCTTTACCAGCTGGCGCATTCCTACGGTCCGGCGCTGATCGGCGCCTCGGTCGCGCTGGTGATTTCGGTCGTTCTCGTCAACCTGCTCGGCGCCTATGTCTATCCGGTGCGGCCGATGCTCGAACCCGAGGAGCTGACGCCGCAGCCGCAGCCGGCCGTCTCGTAAGGACATCATGGGAGCAACGACGTGACGCGTCTCACAGACTTGCCGCCGGCCCAGGCGAAGCGCCTGGCCGAGCTGGAGTGCCCCGATTTCAAGACCAGACCCTTCGTGGCGGGACCGCCCTTGGCCAAGCGCCGCGTCGCGATCGTCTCGTCGGCCGGCCTCGTCGTGCGCGGCGAGATGCCGTTTCGCGGCCGCGATCCCGACTACCGCGTGATCCCGGCCGGGACGCCGGCGTCCGAGCTGCTGATCAGCCACATCTCGATCAACTTCGACCGCACCGGCTTCCAGGAAGACCGCAACGTCGTTTTTCCGATCGAGCGGCTGGGTGAGCTCGCGGCCGATGGCGCAATCGGCTCGGTGGCGGCGACCCATTATTCGTTCATGGGCGCCACCGACCCGGTCGACATGGAGCCGCACGCCCGCGAGCTCGCCGGCCGCCTCAAGGCCGACCAGGTCGACGCCGTCATCCTCTCGCCCGTTTGACCGCTCTGCACGCGCGCCGTGAGCGCGCTTGGGCATTATCTCGAGGAGGAGGGGATCGCGACGGTTGCGATCAGCCTCATTCGGCCGCAGACCGAAAATACCAAGCCGCCGCGCGCGCTGTGGGTGCCGTTCGAGTTGGGCCGCCCGTTTGGGCCGCCCGGCGACCCGGCCTTCCAGAAGCGGGTGCTGCTCGCCGCGTTGCGGCTGCTGGAGCGCCCGGACGGCAAGCTGATCATCGAGGATTTCCCCGATGACGACCCGCGCGCGCAACCCGACCCGAGCTGGCAGCCACCCTTGCCGCCGGCCGCGCCAGCCGAGATGACGGCCGCCCGGCTGGAAACGGAGATCGCCCGGCTGCGCCGGGCGTACGACCGCTGGGTCGTGCAGCACGGAAGCTCGACGGTCGGGCTGAGCGGCCTCCCGGTCGCCGAATGCGGCCGCATCGTCGCCGCTTGGCTCAACGGCGAGCGGCCGGCGAGCCCTCGCGACGGCATCTCGCCGATCCTCCTGCTGCGCTTCGCGGTCGACGATTTGAAGGCCTACTACCTGGAGGCCGCGGCGGCCGGCGCCGCGAGGCCGTCGAGCCGCCAGCTCGGCGACTGGCTGTGGAACGCCACCGCCGCCGGCGCCGCGATCATTGCCTTGCGGGCGCTCGGCCTTGCCAGCGACGACGAGCGCGTCAAGGCGGTGCTCGGCAATCTCATGGTACCGGCGGTCCGCGTGGCGAT
>JBLMXS010000407.1:0-4946 GCA_050257895.1 Thiohalocapsa sp. | reverse complement strand
GGGATGATCTTGGCCGATTTGGCGAGCCGCGCGCATACGTCGAGGCGCTCATCCGGCACCGCGACGCGGCCGACATTGGCTTCGCGCGTCGAGAACGGATATTTCGTCGCCTCGGCCGCCTCGGTCGCAGTCAAGGCATTGAACAGCGCCGACTTACCGACATTCGGCAGTCCGACAATGCCGCAGTTGAAGCCCATGGTCCTCACATGCCAAGGATGCGCCATGACCGGGCGTAACCCCGGTCATCCACGCAACCAGCATCGAGGTGGACACGTGGATGGCCGGAACAAGTCCGGCCATGACGATCTATTTATGGTTCAGGTCGTGAAAATCCAGAAGGCACTGCCGGCAGGTCCTATCGCGCCGCCGCTTCATCGTGCTCCGAGGGCGCCGGGGCGAGGCGGGCGACTTCGCTCATGAAGGCGTCGGGTTGACCCTCCAGCAGGAGCGGCAGCGTCTCGGCGATCGCCTCGGTCAGCGGCGTCACCCACGCCTTGATCTCGTCAGCGGGAAAATTCTGCAGCACGTAGGGGTGCACCAGTTCCTTGATGCCGGGATGCCCGATGCCGATGCGGATGCGCCAGTAATCGGCGCCGATCAGCGCGTCGATCGAGCGCAGCCCGTTATGGCCGGCGCTGCCACCGCCGCGCTTGACGCGCACCTTGCCGGGCCGCAGGTCGAGCTCATCATGCATGACGAGAATGTCGGCGGGCGCGATCTTGTAGAAGCTCATCGCCGCCAGCACCGCCTCGCCCGAAGCATTCATAAAAGTCTGCGGGCACAACAGGAGGCGCCTCTGGCCGGCGATGGCGCCCTCCGACAATTCGCCCTTGAAGCGGCTTTTGAACGGCGGAAAGCCATACCTCCGGGCGACCGCCTCGGCCGCCGTGAACCCGACATTGTGGCGGTTGCGGGCGTGGCGGCTGCCCGGATTGCCGAGCCCGACGATCAGCCGCATCGCCCCCGCCCCAGTTCCTGCGATCGCCGGCGGGGTTATGCCGACGGCGTCGCGACCGGCTCCTCGGCCGGCTCGACGGCCGCCGTCTGCGCCGCCTGCGCCGCCTCCTCGCGGACCGCCGACGAGGCGGCGATGCTGGCGATCGTGAAATCGCGCTCGGCAATGACGGGGCGCGCCCCCTCCGGCATCGCCACCGCGTGGATATGGATGCTGTCGCCGATCTCGAGACCGCTCAGATCGACGACCAGCCGGTCCGGGATGTTGTCGACCGAACAGACCATCTCGATGCCGTGGCGCACGATGTTGAGGATGCCGCCGCGCCGCAGGCCGGCCGAGCGCTCGTGGTTGATGAAGACGACCGGCACCATGACGGTCACCTGCACCCCGGCCCCGACCCGCATGAAATCCATGTGCAGCGGCTGGTCCGTGACCGCATGGTACTGAACGTCACGCGGCAAGGTGCGCAACGTCGCGCCGTCGACGGCGATGTCGACGAGGGTCGCGAAGAACCCCGGCCGCGCCAGCATGCGCGCCAGTTCCCGCGGCTCCAGGCTGATCGCCACCGGCTCTTGGCCGTCGCCGTAGACGATCGCCGGGATCCGGCCGCCCCGCCGGACCGCCCGCGCCGGGCCCTTGCCGACGCGCGCCCGCGGCTCGGCGCTGAGGCTGATGATCTCGGGCATCGAAGACGTTCTCCTCTCGTGAACCAAGACGGCCGGGTCCAGCCCGGCCATGCCATGTCCTAATTGATCGCGCGCAGCTCAGTCGAACAGGCTGGAGACCGATCGCTCCTCGCTGATCCGCAGGATCGCCTCCGCCATCAGCGGCGCGATCGTCAGCTGCCGGATGTTGCGCGACACCCGCACCGCCTCGGTGGCGACGATGCTGTCGGTCAGCACCAGCATCTTGATCGGCGAGGCGCCGACCCGCGCCACCGCGCCGCCCGACAACACGCCGTGCGTGACATAGGAATAGACTCCCTCGGCGCCGTTGTCGACCAGCGCCTGCGCGGCGTTGCACAGCGTGCCGGCGCTGTCGACGATGTCGTCGACCAGGATGGCGCGCCGCCCGGCGACGTCGCCGATGATGTTCATGACCTCGGACACGCCGGCACGCTCGCGCCGCTTGTCGATGATCGCGAGATCGGCGTCGAGCCGGCGGGCGATCTGGCGGGCGCGGAAGACCCCGCCAACATCCGGCGAGACGATGACGAGGTCGGCATCGGCGTGGTTTTCGCGGATATCCTTCACCAGCACCGGCTCGGCGTAGAGATTGTCGGTCGGGATGTCGAAAAATCCCTGTATCTGGCCGGCGTGGAGATCGATCGTCAAAACGCGGTCGGCGCCGGCGGTGGTGATCAGATTGGCGACCAGCTTTGCCGAGATCGGCGTGCGCGGCCCGGATTTGCGGTCCTGCCTGGCATAGCCGTAATAGGGGATGACGGCGGTGACGCGCCGCGCCGAGCCGCGCTTCAGCGCGTCGAGTGTGACCAGCAGCTCCATCAGATGGTCGTTGGCGGGGTAGGAGGTCGACTGCACCACGAACACGTCCTCGCCGCGGACGTTCTCTTGGATCTCGACAAACACCTCCATGTCGGAAAACCGCCGGACGCTGGCCCGCGTCAGCGGCAACCCGAGATAGGCGGAGATGGCCTCGGCCAAGGGCCGATTGCTGTTGCAGGTCAGAATCTTCATCATGATCATGAGCGTAGGGGCAACGCCACCGATCACCGCTCGCGGAGGACCCGGCGGCTCCAATCGTCGCGCGGTTGTAACAAACCGCCGCGCCCGACGCAATAAACGCTCCCACTCGGTCGACCGCTGCCGCCGGCCAGAGTGGTAGGATGGGTTGAGCGCAGCGAAGCCCATCAAACTTGCCTCACGGTGGGCTTCGCTTCGCTCAACCAACCCTACGTATCTCCGAGCCGGGGGAGAAATCCTTGACGATTGCCGTAGCTGCCGATTTGCCGGTCCCGTTCGCGGGCTTCGAGGGCGAAGTGCTGCCGGAGTGGATCGACTACAACGGCCACATGAACCTGGCCTACTACACGGTGCTGTTCGACCAGGCGACCGACCTGTTGTTCGATGCACTGGGGCTCGGGCTCGACTACCGGCGCGACCGCCGGCTCGGCACCTTCGTCGCCGAGACCCACAACCTCTACGAGCGCGAGCTCCTGGTCGGAGCGCGGGTGCGAATCGCGACGCAGATACTCGGCGCCGACAACAAGCGGCTGCATCTCGGGCACGAAATGTTCGCCCTCGCGGGCGACCAGCGGACCGCGACGCAGGAGCTGATGTTCCTGCACGTCGATCTGGCGGCGCGCCGCGTCAGCCCGTTCCCCGATGACAAACGGGCCCTGGTCGGGGCCTGGGCCGAGGCGCACGCGACGCTGCCCCGCCCCGATTGGGTCGGCCGTCGCATCGCGATGCCGCAGCGGCCGGGTTGAACTATTGCGGGCGGGACGCCGTCCGCAAGACCTGCGTCAGCCGGCCGGCGAGTCCTCGCGCCAGGCCTGCATGCCGCCGCGCAGCACGCTGACGTGGCGCAACCCGGCCGCGGCCAATTCGGTCGCTGCGGCGGCCGAGCGCTTGTCGGTGAGGCAGACCAGCACGATCGGCATTGCGGCGCGCGCGAGATCGGCGGCGCGGCCGGGCAGGCTGGGCAGCGGGATGTTGAGGGCGCCGGGAATGTGGCCGAGCTCGCCGGTGAATTCCTCGGGCGTGCGTACGTCGATGACCATCGCCATCTCGCCGCGGCGCAGCCGGCGCCGCAGGTCGGGCGGCTCCACCCAGGCGTGGTCGGTCGGCGGCCACAGCCGCCACCGGAGCCATTGCAGCAGCGTGCCAAGCATGGCTAGCTCAGATCGATCGCGTATTTCTTCAGGATCTCGAGCGGCACGATGTCGAGCGTCGCCTCGTGCGTCGCCGACAAGCGCAGGCGCGGCGCCTTGCCGGCGTCGAACGCCTCCTTCCAGCGGGCGGCGCACAGGCACCAGCAATCGCCAGGCTTTAGCCCGGGAAACCCGGCCTGCGGCACCGGCGTCGACAAGTCGTTACCGGCGGCGCGCGAGAACTGGAGGAACTCGGCGTCGACGCGGGCGCACACGGTGTGCACCCCGACATCATCGGGGCCGGTCTCGCAGGCGCCGCTGCGGTAGAAGCCGGTCAGCGGCTTCGCGCAGCATTCGGCAAGCGGTTCGCCCCAGACGTTGAGCTGTTCGGCCATCAGCAGGCTTCCCTCATGCCGGACGGCAGGGGCGGCGCTCGTCGAAGCGCGCCTCGATCGCGTCCCAGATGTCGACCGCGAGGTCGGCGCCGTCGAGCCGCGCGATCTCCTGGATGCCGGTCGGCGAGGTGACGTTGATCTCGGTCATATAGTCGCCGATTACGTCGATCCCGACGAACACCAGCCCCTGCTCGCGCAACGCCGGCCCGATCGCGGCACAGATCTCGCGCTCGCGCGGGGTCAGCTGCGAACGCTCGGCGCGGCCGCCGACATGCAAATTGGCCCGCGCCTCACCGGCGGCCGGTACCCGATTGACCGCACCCTTCGGCTCGCCCTCGACCAGGATGATGCGCTTATCGCCCTGCCGCACCGCCGGCAAGTAGCGCTGCACCATCACCGGCTCGCGATGCACCAGCGCGTACATCTCCAAGAGCGAATTGAGGTTGTCGTCGCCCGGCCGCAGATGGAAGACGCCGGCCCCGCCATTGCCGAACAGCGGCTTCAGCACGATCTCGCCATGCTCCTGCCAGAAGGCGCGGATCTCCTCGGGGTCGAGCGTCAACAGGGTCGGCGGCATCAGCTCGCGGAAACGCAAGACGAACAGCTTTTCCGGGGCGTTGCGCACCGAGGCGGGGTCGTTGACGACGAGCGGGCCGTCCTCGGGCAACAGCTCCAACAGGTGGGTCGCGGTGATGTAGGCCATGTCGAACGGCGGGTCCTGCCGCATCAGCACGATGTCGAAGCCGGCGAGGTCGAGCTCCTC
>JBLMXS010000406.1:0-2819 GCA_050257895.1 Thiohalocapsa sp. | reverse complement strand
CGTCGTACCAGACGCGGACGTTGCGGTCGCGGAAGCCGAAGACGTGGATCTCGCCGACGCCGTCGATCATCTGGAGCTGGGGGCGGAGGACTCGTCAACGCCGCCGCCTACACCGCCGTCGACCGCGCCGAGAGCGAAACCGACAAGGCCTGGGCCGGCAATTGCACCGGGCCGCTCAACCTCGCCGCGGTGTGCGAGGAGGCGGCGATCCCGCTGATCCATCTGTCGACCGATTACGTGTTCGACGGCAGCAAACAGGGCGCCTACCGGGAGGACGACCCGGTCAAGCCGCTCGGAATCTACGGGCAGACCAAGGAGGCCGGCGAGCGGGCGGTGCGGGGCCTAGCGGCGCGGCACATGATCCTGCGCACCGCCTGGGTCTACAGCGCGCACGGCAGCAATTTCGTCAAGACGATGCTGCGGCTGGCGGCAGACCGGCCGGTCTTGCGGGTGGTCGCCGACCAGGTCGGCTCGCCGACCAGCGCCGCCGACATCGCCGCCGCGATCGGCACGGTCATCGCCGCGATCGCCGCCGGCAATACAAGCTGGGGGACCTACCACTTCGCCGGCGCCGGCGCGGTCAGCTGGCACGGCTTTGCCGAGGCGATCTTTGAGGCGGCGCGCCCGTGGCGCGGCGAGCCGCCGCGGATCGAGGCGATCACCACCGCCGAATACCCGACCCCGGCCCGCCGGCCCGCCAATTCGGTGCTCGATTGCCAGCGCATCGGCGCCGCCTTCCGCATCGTGCCGCGCCCCTGGCAACAAGCCGTGGCCGAAGCCGTCGCGGAGATCCACCGCGGCAGCGCAGTGTAGTGTCCCACGATCGTTTGAAGGCCGCACCGCCGAGCCCCTCTCCCCCATCGGGGGAGACGGTTGGGTGAGCGGGTGGATTCCAGAGCGCTCGCCTGTTAGCTCCTCCCTCTCCCACGGTGCGGGAGAGGGGCTCGCTATGCTTAGCGACTAGCGCAGCCGCGGGCCGGCGTCGATCCCGAGATAGACCCGGCCGCCGATCGGGTACCATTCCGGCGCCAGCGTCACGGTCTGGCCGACCACCTGCAGGTCGCGCCAGCATTCCGCCAGCCGGCTCGCGCGCTTGAACGACGTGCTGCCGCCGTGGCGGTACATCAAATCCATCGCCTGGCGGGCGCAGTCGGCGGCATAGGTCGAGGCGAGGCGGCAGCGGGCGCGCTGCTCGAGCGTCGTCGCCCGGCCGGCGGCAACCGTGTGCCACAATTCGGCGATCATCGCGGTGCGGTAGGCGCGGCCGGCGTTGAGGATGGCGTCGGCGCGGCCGACCGCGTCCTGCACCTGCGGGTTGTCGCATAAGAGGCCGGTGGGGCGCCCGCGCGGCTGCTTGCCGCCGGCCAGCTCGATCAATGCCCTGATGCCGGCCTGCGCGATGCCGGTGATGACGGCGCTGTGGTGCGGCCCGATCCAGCATTGCGTCGGCAGCTGGTAGACGACCCCCGGCCAGCGGTCCCACTGGTTGTCGAGCGGCGCCCCGGCATGCACCATCGTGCGCCGCTCCGGCAGGAAGAAATCCTTGACCGTCCAGTCGAAGCTGCCGGTGCCGCGCAACCCGGTCACATCCCAGCTGCCGGGGATGATCTCGACCTCGGCGCGCGGGAAGACGCCGCGCCAGTAGAGCGCCTTGCCGTCCGGCCCGCGGCGCGGCTCGCCGTCCTCGACGATCTGGAAGCTGCCGAGCATCCACGAGGCTTCCTGGCTGCCGCTGCCAAAGCTCCAGCGGCCGGTGACGCGGTAGCCGCCCGCCACCGGAACCGCCTCGCCACCGCCCTGGACCGCGGTGCCGGCGCACACCGTGTCGGGCCCCTTGCTGTAGATCTCTTGCACGCCATCGTCGGGCAGGCCGAGCGTGATCAGCTGTACGATGCCGTTGTTGGCGAGGTTCCAGCCGACCGAGCCGGCGCCTTCCGCCAGCGTCTCGACGACCCGCAGATAGGAGAGCGTGTCGAGCTGCATCCCGCCAAGCGCATTCGGCAACACCATGCGGTAGAGCCCGGCACCCTTCAGCTGCTTGACGAGCGCGGTCGGGAAGCGCTGCTCGCGCTCGATATCGTCGATCGCGGCGCGCAATGCCGGCTGCAACGCGCGCGCCTGCTGCACCACCGGCTGGGCGTCGATGTCGTCCGGCAAGCGCTCCGGCGTGACGCGGGCATCGTCAACGATCGTGTCCATCGCATCCTCCTGCCGCGGTCGCGGGCGGCACCGCGAGTGAGGCTATCGCGCCGCTGCCGGCGACGCCATCCCGTCGGGCGGCCACACCATGACCTCCTCGCCGAGCGAGATGCGCAGCGTGCGGAACAGCAGCGAGAAACTCATCCAATTGCCCATCGCGACGATGAATTCGACCTGCTGCGCCGGATCGCTGACATGCCGCGTCACCTCGGCCCAGATCGCATCGGAGATCGATCCGCCGGCCAGGCACTCGTCGGTGGCGGCGAGAATTGCGCGGTCGGCCGGTCCGAGCCGGTCGGAATTGCGCCAATCGCGCACCGCCAGGATGTCCTCGGGCGGGATTCCGGCCGTCGTCGCGACCCGCCAGTGATTGGTCCATTCATAGCCGGAGCCGGTGACCCAGCCGATCCGCATGATCATCAGCTCGCGCAGCCGCGTGTCGAGCTTGTTGTTCTCCAAGAGCTGCATCAGCTGCGCGAACGCGACGCGGGCGACGCCCGGGTTGTTAGCGACGGTGCGAAACGCGGGGCTCTCGGTGCGCCGCGCCGGCATGCCCATCGCCTCGCCGAGTTCGCGCGCCCGCTCCAGCGATACCATCGGCACACGTAAGCTCATGCTAT
>JBLMXS010000405.1:0-18678 GCA_050257895.1 Thiohalocapsa sp. | reverse complement strand
CGGCACCAGCACCAGCTTGCCGATATGCCCCGAGGCCTGCATCAGACGAAACGCATCGCCCATCGCGGCGAAGCCGAAGGTGCGGTGCGCCAAAGGCCGGATCGCCCCGGCGGCCAACGCGTCCGCCACCTCCTGCAGCAGCCCGCGCGCCAGGTCCGGCCGCTGGACCGGCAGCTGGTCGACGTCGATCGCGAAGTACGAGATGTTCTGCCGCAATGGCCGCAGGTGGATGCGCCGGTTCAGGTAGAAATCGCGCTTGCCGAGCTCGAGGAAGCGGCCGAACGGCTTCAGAACCCCGAGGCTCTGCTCCATCGCCTCGCCGCTCAGCGAATTAAGCACCACATCAATGCCACCGCCGCCGATCGCCCGCACCGCGTCGGCAAAGCCGAGATCGCGGGAATCGAGGACGTGATCGGCGCCGGCCAGCCGCAGAAAGGCGCGCTTGACCTCCGAGCCCGAGGTGGCGATCACGACGGCGCCGCGATACTTCGCGTACTGGATCGCCGCCAGCCCGACGCCGCCGGCGCCGCCGTGGATCAGGACAATCTCGCCGGGCCGCAGTTGCCCCAATGTGCCGAGCGCATAGATCGCGGTCACAAAGGTGACCGGGATCGTCGCGGCGGCGGTGAAGCTGGTCTCGGCCGGGATGCGGGTCACCGCATGCGCCGCCGTCGTTACCTGCGTGCTGAGGGAGGCCGGGGCAAATCCGGCCACCCGGTCGCCGACCACGAGATCCTCGACCCCGGGCCCCAGGGCGCGGACGATGCCGGCGCATTCGAGGCCGAAGGTCGGGCCGGCGAAGCCGTCGATCAGGGCCTCCTCCGGCAACAGCCCCATCGCCCACATCACGTCGCGAAAATTGAGGCCGGCGGCATGAACGTCGATCGCCACTTCGCCCGGCCCGGGAGGCCGCGGCGTCGTCGTCTGCCACCCCAGCGCATCGAGCCCGCTCTGCTGCGCGGTCGTCAGCGCGAGACTGTCGCTCGGCGCCGCCCAGCGCGGCGGCAGGCCGCGCCGCAACCGCAGCACGCAGCGCCCGGTCTCGGTCCACACGATCTCGGTCTCTGGTGTCCCGGCGTGCAGCTCTGCCGTGATCCGCGCCGCGCGCTGGGCTGCCTCCATGCCGGGCGGCAGATCGATCAGCCGCAATTTGAGCCGCGGGATTTCATTGACGAGGACGCGGCCGAAGCCCCATAGCGCCCCGCCGATGAGCCCCGGCAGGCTGCCGCCGCGGCCGGGCTGCTGCGCGCCGCTGGTCACCAGCCACAGCGGCATCTGTCGCTCCGCGGCGGCGGCGGCGACGCGCGCGACGACGGCGATCAGCTCCGCCGCCTGCTGGACCGGCTCGGCCGTCTCCTCGACAATGATCAGCGCGATCGAGTCGCTCTCGTCTGCGTCGGCGTCATTGGCGGCGACGGCGGTGAACCCGACGGCGTCGGTCTCGCTGACCCGGTGGCCGCGTGCGGCCAGCTGATCGGCCAATCCGGCGGGGTCGGCGCCGATCGGCGATATTAGCGTGACCGACATCGCGGCTTCGTCTGGCGTCGACGGCGCGGCGGTGGCCGTGTCCGATGCCAGGCCCCAGATAACCGCGCTCGGCCACGGACCCGCTCCCAGTGCGGCCGTGCCAAGCGCGTCGAACCCGCTCAGCGCGAGGTCGCTGCGCCATTCGTCGCCAGAGCGCAACGGCGAGCCGTCGGCGGCTGCGGCGGGGCCCTGCCACCACCGCGCATAGCGGCCGAACACCAGATCCCACAGGGGGTTGGGCGCCGGCTCGACGGCGATGAAGAGGCCGCCCGGGGAGAGCACATCGCGCAGCTGGGCAAGCGCTGCCGCGTCGAGCTGCTGGCGGGCACCGGCATGCACCGAGATCACGACGTCGAACCGCTCCTCGCCGAGCCCCTCCACCGGGTCTCGGGGCGACCAGCAGCAGGCGCTGGCGCCGGCGACCGCCGAGACGATAAACCCGAGCCGGGCCGCCTGTTCGGGGTCTGGGTTGGCGGCGCGATAGGCGAGGGCGACGCCCGCTTGCGACAACTGATCGAGCAGTCGCCTTGTGGCGCCGCCGTCGGCGCCCAGCTCGAGCACGCGCAGCGGCCGGCTGGCTGGCCATTCGGCGGCGATCCGGGCCAGCGCGCCGCAGATCAGATCGATGCCGGCGACGCTGACCGGCGAGCCGTGCAGCAGGTGCTCGACCATCGGCTGCGGCGCCGGGTCGCCCTGCCGCAAGCCCCCGATCAAGAGGCGCGGCAATTCCTCCGCTGCCGCCGCGATCAGCGCCAGTTCGGCGACCAGCTCCGGGGTTTCGGCGAGCAGCAGCCGCCACACATCTGCAATTTCCGGCAGCTCCGCGGCACTGGCGAGCCGCCACACCCGATCCTCCTCCGCGGCGGCGCCGAAGCGCGCCAAGAGGCGCAGCAGGTATTCGAACAGCGCCGTGGATTCGGCCGCAACGGCGCCGGCAATGACAGCCTCTTCGGTGACGAACGGCACGTCGGGGTCGATGACGCTGCGCACTGCTTCGAGGGCTACCGAGGCGACCAGCGCGTCCAGCAGCAGGGCGCGTTCCGCGGCTGCGGCCGGGTCCTCGGGCGGCTCGATCAGGTCCCCGACAAAGCGGTCGACGTGCGCCAGCACCGCTGGCGCCGGTGCCTCCTCGAGCGGCGCCGGCACCAGTTCGATGCGCAACGCGCTGTCTTCAGGCGTGCCGCGCCGAGTCAGTTCGACGCGGCGGAACCAGCACTCCGCCAACTCGGCGACCAGCTCGCCCGTCTCGTCGTACAAAGCGATGTCGGCCGCGGCAGAGCGCGTCGCAACACGGCTGATCCGCAGCCGGGCGCTGTGCGGCGGCCGCCCGAACGGCGCGGCTAGCCGCACCCGCCCGAACCGCCACGGCAGAAAACTTGCCCCCTCCAGCTCGCCGTGGCGATCGGCGATCAGCGCCAGCAGCGCCTGCAACGCGCCATCGAGCAGGGCGGGGTGCACCAGGTAGGAGTCGAGCGGCTCGCCAATAGCGGCGGGATCGAGATGGGCCAGCGCCTCGTCGTCGCCCAACAGCTCGATGCGCGAGACGGTACGGAATTGCGGGCCGTAATCGAGGCCCAGCGCATGGGCGAGCAAATAGAGCGTTTCGGCGTCGACGACGCCTTGGCTGGCTTTGACGGCGCCGAACAACGGCGCGCCTTGCTGCTCGCCGGCGGTCGCCAGCCGCGCCACCGCGTGCAGCGTCAACGGCTCGTCGGCGAGCCGCGGCCGGCTGCTCAGCTCCCAGTCGCCATCTTCGCCGACAATGACGGTGCGCAGCTCGCGCGAGCGGCCCTTGTCGAACGGCATCGGGCGCCGCAGTTCGACGTCGAGCACCTCGAGGGCACGAGCATCGGGCCGCCGCTGGCGCGCCGCGGCGAGCGCCATTTCGAGGACCGCCGCGGCCGGCAGCACCGGCACGCTCTCGACTGCATGGTCGGCGAGCCACGGCAGGATTTCCGGGTCGAGATGGTTGAGCCAGTACGGTACCGGCCCGGGTTGACGGAAGCCGAGCAGCGGGTGCTCGTAGGTCGGGTCGGCAAGCGCGGCGTCCTCGACCGTGCGGTCGAACCAGAACCGCTCCTTTTGCCACGGGTAGAGGGGCAGCCGGTGCAAATCGCTTGGACCGTCGAAGCGCGCAGAGCCGCTGATGTCGTAGCCGGCAACATGGCAGCGCGCGGCCATCGCCGGAAACGGATCCTCGCCGCCGTGCCGCCGCGTCAGCGTCGAGAGCACGCGGCCCTGCCCCTCCGCCGCGCGCAACGCGTCGTGCAGATAAGCCTGCAGCACCGGGTTGGGGCCGATCTCGACAAAGATGCGGAAGCCGGCACCGACCAGGGTGCCCATGCCGTCGGTAAACATTACCGGGCTGCGGATATTGTGCCACCAGTACTGTGCGTCGAGCAGCCCCTCGGCCACGACGCCGCCGGTGACGGTCGACACCAGCTCGCTGTGCGGCGCCGCCGATTTGAGGCCGGCGAGATCGCTGACCAAGCCGTCGCGGATCGGGTCCATCGCCGCCGAGTGGAACGCGAAGTCGAGGTCGAGCGGGCGGCAGGCGATGCTGCGCCGCCGCGCCTCTGCGGCCAGCCGTTCGATTGCCTCCACCGGGCCGGAGACCGTCACCGATTGCGCGGCGTTAATGGCGCCGACCTCGAGCGGGCTGCCGAGCTCGCGCAGCAATTCTTCGGCGGCCGTGCTGCCCAGCGCCAGTGCCGCCATGCGGCCCTCGCCGCGCGTCCGCTCCTGGTGGCGGCTGCGGGCCACCACCACCCGCGCCGCGTCGGCCAGCGACAGCGCGCCGGCCCCCCACGCCGCCGCGATCTCTCCGACGCTGTGGCCGATATGACCGGCCGCGACGACCCCGAGGCCGCGCAGCACCTCGACGATGCCGACCTGGATCGCGAACAGCAGCGGCTGCGCGACATCGGCATGCGCCAGCGCCTCGGCCTCGACGCCGCCCGCGATCGCTTCGGCCACCGACCAGCCGAGGGCCGGCCGCAAGGCGCCATCGGCCGCCGCCACGGCACCACGAAACATTGCGCTGGCAGCATAGGTCTGCTGCGCCATCCCGGCCCATTGCGCGCCGTTGCCGGCATAGACAAAGGCCAGCTTGGCGTCGCGAACGGCGGTCCCGGTGATGGCCTCCGGCGTTTCCGCACCGGCCGCGAAATCGGCGAGCGCCGTCACGATGTCGGCGCGAGTGTCGCCGAGCACGACGAGCCGCTGCGGATGCTGATCGCGCCGCCGCGCGGCGCCGCGCAACAGCGCCGGCGCGTCTTCGGAGGGCGTCGCCCTCAGCATCTCATGCCAGCTCTGCGCCAGCGCCCGGAGCGAGGCTTCGGTGCGGGCCGAAACGATCAGCGGCGGCAACGCGCTCTGCGAGGCGGCTCCGGGCGCCGCCTTTACTGCCTGCCGCGACGGTGGCGGCGCCAGCACCGCATGTCCGTTGGTGCCGCCAAAGCCGAACGAGTTGACCCCGGCGCAGCCGCCGGCGGCGATCTCCTCGGGCCGCTGGATCAGCCGTAGGTTGAGCGCATCGAACGGGATCTTCGGGTTCGGCGTCTCGGAATGCAGCGTCGGCGGGACGACGCCGCGTTCGAGCGCCAGCGCCGCCTTGATGACGCCGGCGATCCCGGAGGCCGGTTCAAGATGCCCGATATTTGTCTTGACCGAACCGATCGGCAGCTTCTCGCGCCGCACCTGCCCCAGCGCCTGGCCGACTGCGGCGGCTTCGATCGGATCGCCGGCCGGCGTGCCGGTGCCGTGCATCTCGAAAAAGGCAAGGTCGTCGGCAGTGATGCCGGCCGAGGCGCAGACATTGCGGATCAGCGCGGCTTGCGCCGCCTCGCTCGGCAGCGACAAGCCGATCGTCCGGCCGTCGGAATTGACGCCGGTGCCGCGAATAACGGCGCGGATGGGGTCGCCGTCGGCCAGCGCGTCGCGCAGCGGCTTCAGGATGATGGCGCCGCCGCCTTCGCCCCGCACATAGCCGTCGGCGCGCTCGTCGAAGGCAAAACATCGGCCGCGGCGCGACAGCATCGCGGCGCGGCAAAAGCCGAGGAACGGATAGGGCGACAAGAGGAGGTTGACGCCGCCGACGATGGCGCTGCCGATACGGCCGCCGCGAATGGCCTCGCAGGCGTGATGCAGCGCCACGAGCGAGGACGAGCACGCCGTATCGACCGTGAAACTCGGGCCGCGCAGGTCGAAGACGTAGGAGATCCGGTTTGCGATGATGCTGAGCGTGCCGCCGGTCATCGAATACGAATCGCCGCTGGCCGGATCGCCCAGCCGCAGGTCGCGGTAATCGGTCGACGAGGCGCCGATATAGACGCCGGTGCCGGTGCCGGCCAGCTTGCTCGCCGGGATGCCGGCGTCTTCGGTGGCGTGCCATACCAGTTCGAGCAGCAACCGCTGCTGCGGGTCCATCTGCGCCGCCTCGCGCGGCGAGATACCAAAAAACGCCGGCTCGAACAGATCGACGTCGGCCAGGAGGCCCGCCGCCCAGGTATAGCTCCGGCCGGGCTCGCCGCGGCCGGGATGGTAGTAGAAGCGGGTCGACCAGCGTTCCGGGTCGACCTCGGAGATCGCGTCGACGCCGCCGACAAGCAGCTCCCAATACGCCTCTAGCCCGGAGGCGCCGGGAAACCGGCAGGAGGCACCAATGATCGCGATCGGCCCGTCACTCATGGCGCTGAGGCAAACTCGGTTCCGTTGTCAGTCAGGTAGGTTGGTGACGGCTGACGGCGCGGCCTCCACGTCATTATACCCCCCACGCCGGCAAGGCCAGTAATTGAGTTGTTTCCGGTCGCGCGCTGCGCTGTCAAGCAGCCTTACCGCCGCGGCTGGGCGAGGCGGCCGCGCCGCTCACCGCAGGCTCGCTGAGCCGCGGCGACGAACTTTGTCTGCGCAGCGCCCGACAACGCACATCAGTCCCCCTATCATCCCCAGAGCCGACGCCGCCGGCCGCTCCGCTACCCGCCCGACTCGCCACGATGCGATCGTTATCAACCGCCCAATCGCCAGCGAAAAAAACATTCGCATGAGGGATCAAGCAATCGCTGCTGGCCGCGGAGGGTATCGGAGCCTGCCCCCAAATTCAACCGCCGCTTCACCCCGTCCTCCCCGCCTGCATCGCGAGGCCGGCCGCGGTCAAATGGGGGGCGTCACAAATAGGAGCGCAAATTGGCTCGGATGCGGTCCAGCACCGGGACGTCAAGACCGCCGAACGAGAAGCTGTCGCCGGTGATCGTCTCGAAGACGCTGATATAGATCCGCGCCGCCTCGGCGATCACCTCCCGCGGGATCGGGGGAATCGGGTCGCGGTAGGGATCAACGCGGGCCGCCACCCAGCGCCGGACATAGTCCTTGTCGAAGCTGTCCGGCGTCTCGCCGGCGGCGAAGCGGCGCGGATAGGTTTCGGCAAACCAGTAGCGGCTGCTGTCCGGGGTGTGGATCTCGTCCGCCAGCAGGATGCGGCCGTCGCGGTCGCGCCCGAACTCGTATTTGGTGTCGACCAGGATGAGGCCGCGCCGGGCCGCCATCTGGCCGCCGCGCGCGAACAGCGCCAGCGCCTTCTGCGACACCTCCTGCCACTCGGCGGGCGTCAGCATGCCGCGCGCCAGGATCTCCTCGGCGGTGACCGGCGCATCATGCTCGCCGTCGCGCGCCTTGGTAGTCGGCGTGATGATCGTCTCGGGCAGCTTCTGGTTCTGCCGCAACCCGTCGGGGAAGCGCAGACCGTAGATGTTGCGCCGGCCCGACTGGTACATCGGCCAGATCGAGGTCGCGGTGCTGCCCGTCAGATAGTCGCGAACGACGATCTCGACCGGCAGGATGTCGAGGGTCTGGCACAACAGCACATTGGGGTCGGGATAGTCGATCACATGGTTGGGGCACAGATCGGCCGTCTCGTCGAACCAGTAGCGGGCGATCTGGGTCAGCACCTGGCCCTTGAACGGGATCGCGGCGATGTTGCGGTCGAAGGCGGAGAGGCGGTCGGTGGCGATGATCAGCCGCCTGCCGTCCGGCAGGTCGTAATTGTCCCGCACCTTGCCGCGGTAATGGTTGGGCAATTCGGGGATCGTCGCGTCGTCGAGAACGCGGTCGAGATGGCGGGCAATGAGGGCGGTATCGACCATGCGGGCTCCTGCGCGGCGGGGGTCGGAAAACCGCTGATATAAGGCCGTGCGCGGGATGGATAAATAGCGACCGACCCTCAGCTTCAACATCCAGAGCGAAATTGCGCCCCGGCTGGCGCGCGAGCCTGCCGGGCGAGACCCTCGCGACCGCGGTGATATGGCCGAGCCCCAGTCGAGGAATCAAAAGCGGGCGAAGGCGCGCTCGACCCGGCGCAGGAAGACGGCGGTGCGGGTCCGGCTGGCGGCGTCGATGTTGTACAGCGCGAAAAACCGGGTCTTGACGCCGCGGCCGCACAGCCGGGCCAGGCCGCTGAGGAGGACCGCGCGCAGCGGGTCGCGCAGCACCAGGCGGATCAGCCACCAGGGGGACCCGTAGCTGGTGACGACCCAGAACTTGCGGATGTTGGTCAGCGCCGGCTCGATGGTGCCGCCGCCCGCGGGCAGCCGGAAAGCGACCCCGTGCGCCCACACCCGATCGAAATACCCTTTGAGGATCGCCGGCATGCCGTACCACCAGGTCGGAAAGCACAGCACCAGCGCGTCCGCCGCCTTCAGCCGCGCGACATGCTCGACGACGCCGGAGAGGTCGGGGTTCGGGGTGTTGTAGGCGCGCCGTTCGGGGCCGGTCAGCACCGGGTCGAAGCCTTCGGCGTAGAGGTCGCAATCGTCGACCTCGTGGCCGGCTTGCCGCAGCGCCGCGACGATCGTCCGATGCAGCGCCGCGGCAAAGCTGTCGGCGAGCGGATGCGCGTAGAGGACGAGGACGCGCATCGGCCGGTGCCGCATGCCGCCGTTATTTAAGGCTGTCGCGCAGCACCGCGGCGAGCCGCACCCCGGCCTTGGCGAGCTGCGTCCTGACCGCGGCTAGCGCCTTCCTCTCGTAATCCGGCCCGACGCGGTAGAGGTTGACCGTCGGGCACGGCTCGCCCGGTGCCGCCGCAAAGGTGTGCTTGCCGGCCGGCTGCTCGGCCATGAAACTGTAGGTCACCGTCTTGGCGACCTCGAAGCTGTCCTGCAGCCAGGCCTGCGGCCCGCCCTGCGCCCAGCCGCTGCGCTCGGCGGTGCCGATCGCGGTCGCCAAGGCGGCGGCTCCCCGCGCGGCATTGTGGCCGGCCGCGACCGCGACGAGCGTCTCGTCCCAATAGGTCGCCAGCCGGACCGGCGGCTTTGCCTCCACCTGCAGGGCGACGCAGAAGCCGCCCTGATCGCCCTCGTCGATCGCCAGGAGCGGGTCGTTCAGGTCAGGGACCAGGCTCAGCAGGAACCGCACCGCCGTCGCCCGCGCAGACGGCGAGCTCCCGGGATTTTTCAGTTCGCGCTCGAATTGCGCGACCTTGTCGAGACTGCAATTCTCGCGCGGCCCATGGCTCGCCGGATACCCGGCGGGCAACGGCGTGTGGCCGAAGCAGGCGGCGGCGATATCGGGGTGGTCGGGCTTGAGCCGCGTCGCATTCCACGCCGCCATTGCATCGCGCGCCTCCGGGCTCTTCTCGATCAGCGTGTCGAGCCAGGTCGCCTCGCCGGCCAGGTCGATTTTCGTCCGCCGGCGGCTCCTGTCGCTCCGGTCGCCGGCCAGCAGCGCCAGCATCTTGGCATGGACCGCCGGGTCGCTCTGCTGCAGCAGGTGGCCGGCCAGCAGCGCGACGATGCGGTGACCCTGCGGCCCCCAAGCGAGGCCCGCCTGCATCGCCGCCAGCTGCAGCGCGAAGGCCAGCGAGGCAATCCCGATCGGCCGGTGCAGCCGCATCTCTTTCAGCCCCTCCTCGCAGCCGGCCATTAGCGGCCGCGATTGCCTGCGCCGCCCCGCATGCTAGCATCGCGCCGAGGCAGCTGTCAGTGGAGGAGGATCAGATGCGCGGCGTGGTGTTCACCGGCGATCGCCAGCTCGAACTGATGAATTTCGCGGACCCGACGCCCGGCGAGGGCGAGGTCGTCGTCGAGATGAAGGCGTCGGGCATGTGCGGCAGCGATCTGCACCAGTACCGGCGGCCGAAGGGCGGCGAGGCAATCGGCGGCCTCCCGGCGGCGACGGAGCCGGTCATCGCCGGCCACGAGCCGTGCGGCGTCGTCGCCGCGATCGGTCCCGGCGTGTCGGCGGCGCAGGCGCAGATCGGCCAGCGCGTCATGGTGCATCACTACAAGGGCTGCACCGTGTGCAACCACTGCCGCTCCGGCTGGTCGCAGCTGTGCCAGGAGCAGCCGGTGCTGGTCTACGGCAACAACGCCCATGGCGGCCACGCCAAATACCTGAAGGTGCCGGCCTTCACGCTGGTGCCGCTGATCGACGAACTGTCCTTCGTCACCGGCGCCGCGATCTCCTGCGGCACCGGCACCGCCTACGGCGCCTTGCGCCGCATCCGCCTGTCCGGCAACGACACGATTGCGATTTTCGGGCAGGGCCCGGTCGGGCTGTCGGCGACGCAGCTGGCAAGCGCGATGGGGGCGCGCGTCATTGCGCTCGACGTCAGCGAGGAGCGATTGAACCGCGCCAAGGAATTCGGCGCCGACGAGATCGTCAACCCGCGCTCCAACGACCCGGTCGGCGCGATCAAGGATTTGACGCACGGCTACGGCGCCGAGTTCACGCTCGACACGTCATCGCAACCGGAGGGCCGCATCTCGGCGATCCGCGCCACCAAGGTCTGGGGCACCACCTGCTTTGTCGGCGAGCGCAACAACGTGACGATCGACGTCAGCCCCGACATGCTGCGGAAGCAGCTGACGATCGTCGCGTCGTGGACCTTCTCGCAAATGGGCCAAGCCGAATGCGCCCAGTTCGTCGCCGACCGCGGCATCGACGTCGAAAAGCTCTTCACCCACCGCTGGCAGCTCGACCAGGCCGAGGAAGCCTACAAGCTGTTCGACACGCAGAGGACCGGCAAGGGCGTGTTCTTGATCAACTGAACTGGAACCACGAAGGCACGAAGAACACGAAGACAGGGAGTGGACCGCGGGCCTCGTTCCTTCATGTCTTCGGTGAATTGGAGGGAGAAGCAGATGACCGCAACAACGCCGCATCTGGCGAACGAGGACATGCTGGGGCCATTGGCCTCGCGCTACGTCAAGGTCGACGAGCTGCCGTGGAAGCCGACGCCATGCGCCGGCATCGAGATGAAGGTGCTGCTCGAGGACAAGGAGACGGGTCTCCTGAGCGCGCTGTTCCGCTGGCAGCCGGGCGCGGAACTGACCTTGCACGAGCATGTCGAGGTCGAGCAGACCTTCGTCCTCGAAGGCAGCCTCGTCGACGACGAGGGCGAGGTGACGGCGGGCAACTATGTCTGGCGCCCCAAGGGCAACCGCCATATCGCGAAGTCGCCGAACGGTGCGCTGGTGCTGTCGGTGTTCTTGAAGCCGAACATCTTTTTGGGCGGCGCAGCCGAGGGACAGCAGCTGCGGTGATGCCGTCATAGGTCCTTGCGCAGGCAGGGACCCATTTTGCAACAGTCGCAACGTCGAAAAATGGATCCCCGCCTTCGGGGACCCAAAAAGCGAGCTACACCGGCGCCGCCGCGAAGGCGCGGTCGTGCGCTGCGATCTGCTCGTAATAATTGTCACGGTAGCGCTGGTAGACCTGTTCGTGGCGCGCCACCGCCGCCGGGTGGAATTCGCCCTCGGGCGGCGGGACCGGGTCGAAATGGCCGAAGCGGTCCTGCCCGCGCACCAGCCGGGCGTACATCCGCACCGTGCCGGTCAGCCGGCAACGCGCCGGGATGTAGCTGATGCCGAGGCCGATGCGCCGGTGGGCCGCGCGGTTCGGCGCCGAGCGGTGCGGGCACAGCGTGTGGTGCAGCGAGAACTCGCCCGCCCGTAATGCCATCATCTCGCCGCCGCCATCATAAAAGCGTTCGACGATCGCTTGGCCGCCGCCGTTGATGCTGTGTTCGAGGCCGAGCGCGGCGTGATGCAATTGCCGCGGCCGGCCCTGCGACGAGACGACCTCCATGCAGCCGGCTTCCGCGCCGGCGTCGGAGAACGCCACCCACGCCGTCACGTGCTCGTGCGGGTCGAGGCCGAAATAGGTCGCGTCCTGGTGCCAGGCGGCGAAGGTCGGGCTCTCTGCCTCCTTGATGAACCAGGTAGCGGTGTAGACGAGGATGTCGGGGCCGAGCAGATCCGCGACGACGTCGAGCACCTTGGGATGCCGCACCAGCGCGTCGACCCACGGCAGCATGACGTAGCTGGCCGAGCGCCAGCGCCGGTCGGCCGCGTTGACCGGGCCACCGAGCCAATCTTCGTAGCGCGCGAGCCCGGCGTTGCATTCCGCCACCTCCGCCGACGACAACGCCGCCAGCGGGTAGAGATAGCCGTCGTAGCGGTACCGCTCGATCTGCTCTCGGCTCAGGACATGTCCCATGCGATCTCTCCGGACCACGAGATTGCCGCGGCGCGGATTTTATCCTCGGGCGGCACTCTGTGCCGACCCGGGGGCGCCTCGCAATGACGCAGGAACGTTGTCATTGCGAGCGAAGCGAAGCAATCTCGTCGTGACCTGGAGGGGGAGGAGTGCCATGGATTTTGCTGACGCGCCCGAGCATGCCGCCTTCCGCGCCGAGTTCCGCGCCTGGCTCGAAGCCAACCTGCCGGAGGAGCTCAAGGTCGAGGACGCGCAGGACCAGCGGATCTCGCCCGACCGCGCCATCCTCGACAAGCGTGTCGCGTGGCAAAAGAAGATGCATGAGGCCGGCTGGGTCGGCATCTCCTGGCCGAAGGAGTATGGCGGCCGCGGCGCCAGCTTCATGCAGCAGGTGATCTGGGACGAGGAGTATTTCCGCGCCCGCGCCCCGATTCTGCCATGCCAGAGCGGCCTCAACCTCTTGGGCCCCACCCTGATCCACTGGGGCACCGAGGAACAGAAAAAGCGGCATCTGCCGAAGATCTTGAGCGCCGACGAGATCTGGTGCCAGGGCTATTCCGAGCCCGGCGCCGGTTCCGACCTCGCCAGCCTGAGAACCCGCGCCGTTGATCACGGCGACCATTTTGTCGTCAACGGCCAGAAGGTGTGGACCTCAGGGGCGCATTTCGCCGATTGGTGTTTTCTCCTGGTGCGCACCGACCCCGAGGCGCCGAAGCACCACGGGATCTCCTACCTGCTGGTCGACATGAAGACGCCGGGGGTCGAGGTGCGCCCGTTGGTGCTGCTCAACGGCCACCGCCATTTCAACGAGGTTTTCTTCACCGACGTCGTGGTGCCGAAGGAGAACCTCGTCGGCCAGCTGAACGAGGGCTGGAAGGTCACCACGACGACATTGATGTTCGAGCGCGGCGGCGCCGGCGGTCGCGACCACGCGGCGCAGATCGCCCGCCTCCTCGAACTGGCGAAGCAGTTCCCCAACCGCCAGGAGCCGGCCTGGGCGCAGAGCCACATCCGCCAGCAATTGGCGCAATTGATGATCGAGGCCAAGGCCCTGCAGGTGACGCGGCTGCGCGGCCTGACCCGCCGCCTGCGCGGCGAGCCGCCGGGACCGGAGGGCTCGATCCTCAAATTGTTCGGCTCGGAACTGGCCGGCCGCATCGCCGATTTCTCCTCGACCCTGCTCGGCCCCTACGCCACCCTGGAGACGCCGACCGAGCTGGTCCCCGACGCGCCGCGCTGGGCGCACCGCGTCCTCGGCGCCCGGCAATACACGATTGCCGGCGGCACCAGCGAGATCCAGCGCAACATCATCGGCGAGCGCGTCCTGGGATTGCCGCGGGGGTAGCGTGCCTCCTCATTGTCATCCCGGCGCAGGCCGGGATCCCTTCATCAGCGCTTCGGACCCTGAAAAATCGATCCCGGCCTGCGCCGGGATGACATCGATTGTGGACGAACCGTTATCGCGCATCTGTGGTGTCCGCCTTACGGAAATTGACCTGTCGCAGCCCCTCGCACCCGCCGACAAGGCGGCGATCGAGGCGGCGTTTCTGGCGCATCACGTCGTCGTGTTTCCCGGGCAGCTTCTGAGCCGCGAGGCGCAATTCGCGTTCGCCGCCAATTTCGGCGAGGTCGAGGCGCATGGCGCGCACCGCCGGGGCGCCGCAAACAAGCGCTACGCGGTAGCGCACGTCATGTCGAACCTCGGGCCGGACGGGAAACCGGCCGCCCGCTTTTCGCGCGCCGCCAATTATCACTGGCACACCGACAAGCCGTACCACCAGGCGCCGCCGCTGATGACGATGCTCTACGCGGTCGAATTGCCGGCCCTGGGCGGCGACACTGAATTCGCCAACATGGTGCAAGCCTACGCGGCACTGCCGCCGGCGATGCGGCAGCGCATCGCCCCCTTGCGCGTCGCCTTCCGCCCGGCGTTCGACGACAGCCGCGTCGGCAGCGAGCATCCGCTGGTGCGCACCGATCCCGATAGCGGCCGGCAATCGCTCTATATCGGCAACCATTCGACCGGCATTGTCGGCTGGCCCCCGGACGCGGGCAACGCACTCCTCGCCGAACTGCTCGAACACGCGACGCAGCCGCGCTTCGTCTACACCCACCGCTGGCGGTTGGGCGACCTCGTGATGTGGGACAACCGGTGCCTCCTCCACCGCGCCGTCCTCAATTACGACACCGCCCGCGACCGCCGCGTCATGCACCGCAGCGTCGTCAAGGGCCCGGTGCCGGTGTGAGAGCTTCAAACCACTTCAACGTGTGATTTCGTCATGTCCGGACTTGTTCCGGGCATCCACGGACAGCCGCGAAGCGTCGGCTGGTTCTCGTGGATGGCCGGGACAAGCCCGGGCATGACGCCGGGGGTGGTGATTTTGGCGGCTCGGTATTAGCCTCTGGTCGGGAGGGCGGGATGGATATCGGCTTTTCGGAAGAGCAGGAGCTGTTGCGAGACAGCGCGCGCAAGTTTCTCGATAGCCAGTGCGATACGCGCTTCGTGCGCGCCATGATGGCGACCGAGGCGGCAGTGACGCCGGAATTCTGGCGTCAGCTGGCCGAGCAAGGCTGGCTCGGCATCGCCTATCCTGAGGAAGACGGCGGCAGCGGCCTTGGCCTCCTCGATCTCGTCGTGCTGATGGAGGAGGTCGGCCGCGCGGTCATGCCCGGCCCCTATCCGGCGACGGTGCTGCTCGGCGGCGCCGCGATCGCGACCGCCGGCGCGGAGGCGACGCGGCAAGAATGGCTGCCCAAAATCGCCGCCGGCGAGGCCAAGGCGACGCTCGCCGTGACCGAGCCGAATGCGCGCTGGGACGCGGCCGGCATCACGCTGCAGGCCCGCGAGGGCCGTGGCGGCTTCGTCCTCGATGGCAGCAAGATGTTCGTCCCCGACGCGCATGTTGCGGACGTGCTGGTGGTGGCGGCGCGCACCCGCGACGGCAGCACGATGGAGGACGGGATCAGCCTGTTCCTGGTCCCGCGCGACGCCGCCGGCGTCGCGGTGAAGCTGCTGCCGTCGGTCGACGAGACGCGCAAATTGTGCGAGGTCACTTTCGCCGATGTCGCGCTGCCGGCATCGGCGTTACTCGGCGAGTTGCACCAGGGGTGGCCGGCCCTCGCCTCCGTCATCGACCGCGCTGCGGTGGCCTTGTCGGCCGAGATGTGCGGCGCCGCGCAGCGCGTCCTCGAGATGAGTGTCGACTACGCCAAGATGCGCATCGCCTTCGGCAAGCCGATCGGCACCTACCAGGCGGTCAAGCACAAATGCGCCGACATGCTGATCGAGATCGAGAACGCCAAATCGCTGACCTATTACGCCGCCTGGGCCGTGGATGAGGGCGAGGCGGACGCCGCGATGGCGGTGTCAATGGCGAAGGCGGCTGCCTCCGACGCCGGGCGCAAGGTGTGCGCCGCCGGGATCCAGCTGCACGGCGGCATCGGCATGACGTGGGAACACGATCTGCAGCTCTACCTGAAACGCGCCAAAGCCTCCGAGATCGCCTTCGGCGACGCCACCTGGCACCGCGAGCGCATCGCCCGGCTTGCCGGCGCGTGAACGCCCGCGGGCCTCAGCGACAGGACAATTCGATGGGCAAGACGATCCGACGGCTCCTGCTGCTGTCCGCGGTGCTCGGCCTCGCCGGCTGCGCCGAGCCCTACCCGGTCTATTATGCGGCGCCGCCGCCGCTGCAGCCCTATATGGGGCCGGTCGTCGCCGCGCCGACGACGGTAGTGAGGAAACGCGTCGTCAGACGGCACCATGTACGGCGCCGCCACCGCCGCGTCCATTGCCGCTGCGTCCGGGTGCGCTGACCGACGACACCCATCCAGTGCCATCGCAGTTGAGGTAGGCGCCTTCCCCATTGATGGCCCTGATGGGGGAGGACGTGCGAGTGCGATTGCTGCGCGTTGCGGCGGCGCGGGCCCGCCTGAAATTGCCCAATTTACTTAGACTATTCCAACGGCTATTGTTGTTCCATTGGTTTTCAAAGTACTGTCGGAGCACAACTAATAATTGTCCGAAGATGCTCTGCACGCCGGATTGGCGCTAGAGAACCACGTTTCCCGGGAGTCTCCCGCAGCCGGCTCGCTGAATGCGTGCTCGGGGCCGTCTTCAGCCGGCGGCGGCAAGTCGCGGGCGGCGGCCGCCTGCCGCGAGGCCGAGGCGCTGCTTCATGCCGGCCGGGCGGAGGCTGCGGTCGCATGCTGCCGCAATGCCGTCGCCTGGGCTGCTGGCGACGAGGCCATGCTGCGCATCTGCGCCTGGGTGTTCAGCAATTGCGGCTGTCACGACGAGGCTGCCGACGCCTACCTCCGGCTGCTGCTTCTGCTGCCCGATTGGGCGGAAGGGCATCGCCATGCCAGCGGCGCCCTCGCCGCCTGCGGGCGCCTCGACGAGGCGGTTGCGCATGCCGTCGCGGCGGCCGAAGCGGCGCCGCAATCGCTCGAATTCGCGCTGCATGCCGCGGCGGTCCTGCGCGCTGCGCAGCACGACGAGGAGGCCGGCCGCTACCTAGATCGCGCCCTCGCACTGGAGCCGGCGAACGCCGGCACGCTGTGCCAGCGCGCCGCCGTGCATTTGGCGCAAGGCCGGGGCGACCTCGCGACGGCGCTGGCGCTAGAGGCAGCGGAGCAGGCCGGCGATGCCGGGGCGCTGACCGATGCCGCCGAGATTCTGTTGCAATGCGGCCTGGCCGCGAAAGCCGCCGCGCTGCTTTCCGAGGCCGGGGCCAAGGCTGGGGCCGAGGCCGGCGCCGAGTGCGATGACGGCCGGCTGTGGCGGGTGCTCTCCGCCGCCGAGATGCTGCGGGACCGTCTGGAGGCCTCGCTGATGGCGGCCGACCGGGCAATCGCCGCGGCGCCGGAGTGCGCGGAATACCGCATCCATCGGGCCCTGCTGCTGGCGCGGCTCGGCGACCTGCCGGGCGCCGCGGCCTCGCTCGACGCCGCGGCGCGGCTCGACCCTGCCGGCCGCGACCTGAAGCGCGCCGAGCTCGATCTGCTGCTCGCCGGCGGTCTCGTCAGCGAAGCCACCATGGTCGGCGGCGAATTGCTGCAGCGCTTTCCGGACGACAAGCCGGCGGCCGAGGCGGTGTGGCACGTGCTATCCCGCCGGCTCGACGCGATCGAGGGCGAGTACAGTGTGCTGTCGGACGGCGCCGAGCGCGCCGTGCGCCCGCTGCGGCATCCGCCCGCCCTGCTGGAGCGGCTGCGGACGCAACGGCGGGTCATCGCCGCCCTGATTATCCGCGACACCCGCACCCGCTTCGCCGACGCCAAGCTCGGCTACGGCTGGGCGCTGATCGAGCCGGTGCTGCACATCACGCTGTTGTCGGCGATGTTTGCGGTGCTGATGCACGGCCAGCCGCCGGTCGGCCGCCATTTCTTCATCTTCTACTATACGGGGCTCATCCCCTATCACGTGTTCGTCCACGCCAGCGCCGGCATGAGCCACGCCGTCACCGGCAACGGCGCGGTGTTGCAATTGCCGCCGGTCACGACCTTCGACGTGATCGCGGCGCGCGGCCTCCTCGAGGTCGCCACCGACATCGTCGTCGCGGTGATCCTGCTCGCCGGGTTCGGCGCGATCGGCCTGGCGGCGATGCCGGACGATTTGTGGGCGCCGTCGACGGCGCTGCTGGCGACCGCGGCGTTCGGCTGCGGGGTCGGCTACGTCAATGCCGTCGTCACCGTCTTTTTCAGATCGTGGGACAAGGCCTACAGCCAGCTGATGCGCGTCCTCTATTTCATTTCCGGGATCTTCTACGTCCCGGCGATGATGCCGGACTGGGCGCGCGATGCCCTGGCATGGAACCCGATCCTGCAGGCGGTCGACTGGTTTCGCGCCGGCTTTTTTGCGTCCTATCAGCCGCATTGGCTCGACCGCTCGTATCTCGTCGGGCTCGCGGTCCTGGCGCTGTGCGTCGGCTTCGCGGCAGAGCGCGGGCTGCGGCGCCGGCTGGGCGTCGCGCTGTGATCGCTCTCGACAAGGTCGGCAAGGCGTACCCGACGCCGCGGGGGCGCAAAATCGTCCTCGCCGACAGCAGCGCCGTCTTCGCCGCCGGGCACAATGTCGGCATCCTCGGCGCCAACGGATCCGGCAAGTCGACGCTGATCCGGCTCTTGGCCGGATCGGAGCTGCCGGATTGCGGCCGCATCCGGCGGCACGCCCGGGTGTCGGTCCCGCTCGGTTTCGGCGGCACCTTCCACGGCTCCCTCTCCGGCCGCGAAAACATCGCCTTCCTGGCGCGGGTGTATGGCGCCGCGGTCAGACCGATGCTGCGCTTTGTCGAGGACTTTGCCGAGCTCGACGAATATTTCGATCTGCCGGTCAACACCTATTCCGCCGGGATGCGGGCACGGCTGGCATTCGGCGCCTGCCTGGCGATCGATTTCGACGTCTATCTGATCGACGAGGTAACCGAAATCGGCGACGAGCGGTTTCGCCGCCGCTGCGCCGCCGCGTTCCGCGACCGTCTGCGCCGCTCGGACATCATCATCGCGACGCATAACCCGCAGACGATCCGGCAATATTGCGATCGCGGCGCGATCCTCGCCGGCGGCACGCTGCTTCTGTTCGACGATGTGGCGAGCGCCTTGCAGCAGCACCGCCGCCTGCTTGCCGAGCCAGCCCCATGCGATTGCGCGAGCTGA
>JBLMXS010000404.1:0-4392 GCA_050257895.1 Thiohalocapsa sp. | reverse complement strand
GAGGATTCGCCGCAATGACCGGCAAGCGGAGCCCCCTGTTCTCTTGTCGAAGGCTCGCCGCCGCCTTGCTATGCGTCGTGCCCGCCGCCTGGCTTGTAGCGGCTCCCCCTGCGCTTGGGCTGGAAATCCCGAAAGCGGGAAAGCTCGATGGCCGCATTCGTACCGTGCCTTACGAACCCGGCAACGTCGTCAACATCTGGACGGCGCCTGGTGCCGTGATGGTGGTCGAGTTCTCCTCGGCCGAGCGGGTCGTCAACGTCGCGGCGAGCGACAGTGCCTATCTGAAGGCGCAGCCCTCGGGGAACTACCTGTTCTTCAAGCCGATGGCGGTGCTCTCGCCCCAGCCGATCGTCGTGCTGACCCGCACCGAAGATGGCAAGCTGCGGCGCTACGATTTCGAGTTCGAGACGAAAAAGAGCAAGCTCGGCGCCGACGATGACGTCGACTATACCGTCGTCTTCACCTACCCGCACGAAACCTACTTGAAGCGGCTCGCGGCCCGGCGGGCGGCACGCGCTCGGGCCAAGAAGGAGGCAGCCGCCGACCGGCTCAAACAGGCCACGGCCGCGATGCAGAACCCGTATGACGGGGCGCGGAACTACCGCTATGTCGCCCGCGGCGACCGCGCGCTGGCGCCGTCGCAGGTCTGGGACAACGGCTACTCGACCGCCTTCACGTTCCCGCAGATGCAGCGCGTCCCGGCGCTGTTCCGGATCAATCCCGACGGCAAGGAGGCGACGGCCGACTACTCGGTGCACGGCAGCACGGTGATCGCGCCGGGGACGGCACTGGAATGGGTGCTGCGCGACGGCCAGACCGTGCTCGATGTCTACGACCTTGCCTACAACCCGATTGGCGCGACGCCGGGCACACATACGATCAGTCCGTCGGTTGTCCGCGCCCTGCGCGAGGGAAAGAATGACCGCTGAGCCGCAGGGACCCGCATGGGAGCCGGAGACTAACGCAGCTCCAGCTGGCGCAGATGGCATCTCGGCTGTATCGGGCATCCGGCCGCGCCTCACCGGCGGCCAGAAGCTTGGCATTCTCGCCGGCGCCGGGGCGGTCGCTCTAGCCGCTATTGTGCTAACGCACCTGCCCGGCGGCGCCGCGAAAAATTCCGATTTCAAGCAGGATGCCAGCGGCGTCGGTGCGCTCGGCATTCCGTTTTCGGCGCCGCTCGACAAGACGCCGGCACCGAAGCCCGCACCTACCCCGCTTCCGCTACCGCCGCCACAAGCTCGACCCTTGATGGCGACGCTGCTCAACCACCAGGAAACACCGGCGGAGCGCGCCCTGAAGGCGCCGATCCTCGCTTACGGCAGCGCCTCGGGCGCGCCGGCGCCCGCCGGTGCGCCGGGGAACCCGCCCGGGAGCGAGGTGCAGCTCGCCGGCAAGCCGGCGGCCGCGGACGATCCGCTCTCGCGCGACCTGACCCCCTCGGATATCGGCGCGGCGGCAAATGCCAAGCTGCTGCCGCACCCCGATTACACGATTGCCGCCGGCACGATCATCCCGTGCACTCTGCAGACGGCAATCGACAGCGGCCTGCCCGGCTTTGTCAAATGCGTGCTGCCGCAGGCGGTGCGCAGCATGACCGGCCGCGTGACGTTGCTCGACCGCGGCACGCAGGTCCTGGGCGAAATCCGGTCGGGGCTCGTCCAGGGGCAGGACCGGCTCTTCATCCTGTGGACCCGGGCGGTGACGCCGAAAAACGTCGCGATCGCCCTCGCCTCCCCCGCCGCCGACCAGCTCGGCCGGGCCGGCGTCGCCGGCGCTGTCGATTACCATTTCTGGCAGCGTTTCGGCGCGGCGATCATGCTGACTGTCATTGGTGGCAGCCTGCAGGCCGGCGCCAATGCGGTCCAGAACGGCCAGGGGAACACGTATTTCGAGTTTCTGCAGCCGAACACCAACCAGATCGCCAACACCGCGCTCGAAGCGACGATCAACATCCCGCCGACCTTGCGCAAGAACCAGGGCGACAACGTCTCGATCTTCGTCGCCCGCGACCTGAACTTCTATCAGGTCTACAAGCTCGAACTGGCCGCACCCGGAAACCGGATCGGGGGCGGGCAGTGAACGACCTTTCCTCGATCCGGGCCGCCATCGAGAGCCCAGCGGCACCGCTGCTGCGGCACCTGCTGTCGCCGGTTGAGCGGTGGCTTTCAGATCCGGCGACTGAGGAGGTCGCGATCAACCGGCCCGGCGAAGCCTGGGTACGCCAGCGCGGCCGTTTCGCGCGCCACGACGTGCCGCTCGATCTCGCCGCCGTCGAGGAGATCGCCGTCCTCGCCGGCTCGCTGCGCCGGCAGGAGGTCGGCCCCTTAAGCCCGCTGTGTGCCACAGAATTGCCTGGCGGCGAGCGATTGCAGATCTGCCTGCCGCCCGCCGTGCCGGTCGGGACGGCGAGCCTGACGATCCGCAAGCCGGGGGCCTCGGTGGCGCCGATCTCGGCGGTCGGCACCCGCTATTGGGTCGACGGTTGGAATTCCTGGAAGCGGCGGAACCAGGAGCGCGACCACAGCGCGCTGCTCGAATTGTTCGACAGCGGCGACATCGAGGCGTTTCTCGCCGCCGCCGTGCGGGCGCGCTTGACGACGCTGCTCTGCGGCGCGACCGGCAGCGGCAAGACGACGATGTCGAAGACGCTGATTTCGGCGATCGATGTCGACGAACGGATCATCGCGATCGAGGACACACTGGAGCTGGTGATCTCGCAGCCGAACCATGTCCGGCTACTCTACAGCAAGGACAATTTGTCGGGGGCGAGCATCGATGCCGAGGCGCTGCTGCAGGCGAGCCTCAGGATGCGGCCTGACCGGGTGCTATTGCAGGAATTGCGCGACGATGCCGCCTGGACCTACGTCAACGAGGTTGTCTCCGGCCACCCCGGCTCAATCACGACGATCCACGGTGCGGATGCACCACAGGCCTTCAAGCGCCTCTTCGCCCTCGTCAAGGGCTCGGCCAAGGGTGCCCGCTGGGACGACCGGACCCTGATCGACCTCCTCGCCGCCGCGGTCGATCTGATCATCCCGTTCGAGAACGCCGGTGCGACCTACCGGATCGGCGAAGTCTGGTTCGCCGCCGATGCCGCCCGCCGCGGCGAGACCGCGGCCGACCTCTTGGGGCACATCTGATGCGCGCAACCGTTGCCGTCCGGCTCGCTGCCGGGCTCATGTTCTCGCTTGCCTCGTTCACGGCGCTGGCGTCGATGATCTTTCTGGCCGGGACCGGCCTCATCGGGCAGTTCCCGCATCCGTTCTGGCAGTGGTGGCTCTATCTGTTCGAGGCGAGCGGCAATCCCGTCGTGCGGCACTGGCTTCTTGCCAGCGCGATGCCCGCCGCCGCGGTGCCGCTGTTGACCGGGCTCGGCCTCCTCCTGCGCGGCCGCCCCGTCACGGGCTGGACCCTGCGCCGTGATCACCCAGCGGCACACCCGGTCGCGGACCCGATCAGGAGCCCGACCGACAACCACGGCCATGCCCGCTGGATGACCCTCGCGGAGGCGCGCGATCTGTGGCCGGGCCCTGACACCAAGTTCGGCGGCGTCGTGGTCGGTGAAGCCTACGCCGTCAACAGTGACAAGGTCGCCGGCATACGCTTCAAGCCCCACGATCCGAAAAGCTGGGGAACCGGCGGCAAGGCCCCGCTCCTTATCGATCCGTGTGCCGAAAGCTCGACCCATTCGCTGATGATCGCAGGCTCGGGTTCTTTCAAGACAACAAGCGCCGTCTCGACGCTCCTCACCTGGACCGGTTCGGCGGTCGTGCTCGACCCGTCGGCCGAGTTGGGGCCGATGCTCGCCGCCGAGCGTGAGCGCATCGGACACCGCGTATTCCTGCTCGATCCGAAAACCGCGCACGAGGTCGGGTTCAATGTGCTCGACTGGATCGACCCGGATTCACCGATGGCGGAAACCGACGTGTGGGCCGTCGTCGACTGGGTTTGCGGCGACCTTTCCCGCGAAGATGCAAACGCGGATTTTTTCAAGAGCCGCGGCAAGTCGCTGGTGACCTGCCTCCTCGCTCACATGCTGTGGGACGATGGCTTGGCGCCTGAATTGAAGACGCTGCGAACCTTGCGGGCCGCGCTGTCGACGCCGGAGCCCGAACTGCGGACGATCCTTGGGAAAATCCATCGCCATTCCAAAAGCCGCATGGCGCGCGATGTCGCTGGCGCCCTCAAGGATCTCGTCAGCGAGACGTTCTCCGGGATTTACACAAACGCCGACGAGGATACGGCATGGCTCTCGAACCGGTCGTTTGCCGCGCTGGTGTCGGGCTCGTCGTTCAAGAGTGGCGACATCGCCGCCGGCAACACGAGTGTCTTCGTCTGCGTGCCGTTGAAGGCGCTCTCCAGCACACCGGCGGTCGCGCGCGTGATTATCGG
>JBLMXS010000403.1:0-6749 GCA_050257895.1 Thiohalocapsa sp. | reverse complement strand
GCCGGATGGCTTGGCGCCGGACATCGGACATTTCGGCGGCTGCGAGCGGGACGGCGACGGCATCGACCATGCGAAAGCCCTTTGATGCGAGGCGCCGTGGAGGGTGGCACCGATCCTCGCGCAGTATCATGGGCGATGGTTAACCCCGCGTTAGCAGCGGCAATGGTTGAAGGTCACCGCCGTGCCGTCGACGGGCATCAGCGCGGCTCGGTCCAGCTTTCGGAGAAGGCCAGGGCGCAGGTGCTGAACGGCCGGCCCTCGCGCTGCATCGGCCACGGCTTGCCGGCCGCCTCGACGCCGTTGCGGGTGAGGCGTGCCCCCAATGCCGGGATCAAGAGCGTGCAGACGCCGTATTTGCGGCCGCCCTCGCCCGGGTTGGTGTGGATCAGGAGCGGCTCACCGATGTCGTGCCAGGTGAGGCTGATCGCCTCGTCGTGGGTGACGAGGTTCTCGCTCCAGAAATAGCGCGGATCGCCCGATTTGCTGAATTCGGCGTCGATCACCGGGATTGCCGGGTCGGCGGTCTCCGGGTTCAGCATCCCCTGCACGGTCGACTGCAGCCAGCGCGCCATCGCGATGTTGTCGGAGTAGATCTGCCAGCGATCGTCGGTCAGTTCGCTCTTCAGGTAGAGCACGTGGCCTGGGCCGCCGGGGCAGGTGATGATGCGCCAATAGCTGGCATTGGTGCTGATCGCGCCGCCGTCGCTGGCGCTGAGGCGGATGAACGGGTTTTCGCCGGTCAGGATCACATGGTTGGGGTCGACGGCCATCGGATACCTCCTCGCAACGCAGGAACGAGACGGAAGCCTAGGCCATCGCGGGGTCGCGCACCAGCGCCGCCGATTGCGGCTTGCCGCGCGACCGCGGTCGCGGCAATGCTGCCGGCAGCGTCATCGAAACCGGAGACAATCCCGATGAGCATCGAATTGTGGACCTGGAACACGCCGAATGGCCGCAAGATCACCGTCGCGCTCGAGGAGATGGGGCTGCCGTACACGATCAAGCCGGTCCATATCGGCAAGGGCGAGCAGTTCAAGCCGGAATTCCTCAAGATCAGCCCGAACAACCGGATCCCGGCAATCATTGACAATGAGGGGCCCGGTGGGACGCCGATCAGCGTTTTCGAGTCGGGCGCCATCCTGATCTATCTCGGGGAGAAGACCGGCAAGTTCTGGTCGAAAGGCGATCTCCGCCGCCAGGTACCGGTGCTCGAATGGCTGATGTGGCAGATGGGCGGGTTCGGCCCGATGCCGGGACAGGTCCACCATTTCCTGCAGGTCGAGAACGAACAGGACCGCCGCTACGGTCTCGAGCGCTACATGAAGGAGACGCGCCGTCTCTATGGGGTCTTCGACAAGCGCCTCGCCGAGGTCCCCTACGCCGGCGGCAGCGACGTTTCGATCGCCGATTTTGCGATCCTCGGCTGGGCCTGGCGCCACGAGCGGCACCAGGTCGACCTCGCCGACTACCCGAACGTCAAGCGCTGGTACGAGACGATGATGGCGCGCCCCGGCACGAAGCGCGGCTTCGAGGTGCCTATCGGCTGAAGGCGGGCCAGCGCCGCGAACCGCCCCGAGACTGCCGCGGACGGACTGATGCAATGCCGTGCAAGTCGCTCGCCGTGGGCATCGTGCTATTCCTCGGCGGGGCGTTCGGCGCGCAGGCGCAAACGGCATACCACTGCTATCCCTACAGCCCGAACTATGCTGCGCCGGTTGCGCCAGGAGCTGCCGCGGGCCAATTTCGCCGGCGCCAGTATTCTGTGCCGCTCCCCGGCCAGCGCGGCGTACCCCCTTCTGGTATTACGACCCCTACACCGACGGTACTGTCGCGACGCCGCAGCACGGTGGGGAATAGCGAACGCCCGCCACGAGCTCGCACCGGCCGGGCGGTCAAGCGCCGCATGCCTGCCAAGCGGTCTCGCGATCCCCGCTGCGTTGACACCCCGTGGCGCTGGGTCTAAGTCAAACCCATCTTAGAGACGTAGTTTCTCGGACCCCTCTGATGGTATCTGACCCGCGGCCCTTGTCGCCGCATCTCCAGGTCTACCGCTGGCAGCTGACCTCGGTGCTGTCGATCCTGCACCGCGCCGCCGGCGTCGCGCTGAGCGCCGGCACGATCCTCCTGGTATGGTGGTTGGTCGCCGCCGCCGAGGGCGCGCAATCCTATGCCGGCATCCAGACGTTTCTCGGCTCGTGGATCGGGCTCGTCCTGTTGTTCGTGTGGAGCCTCGCGCTATTCTACCATTTGTGCAACGGGCTGCGGCACCTGTGGTGGGACACCGGCCGCGGACTCGACCTGCCCGCCGTCTACGCGGGCGGCTGGGCCGTCATCGCCGGCACCGCGGCGCTGACGATCGCCTGCTGGGTCGTCGGGATGTTGAGCTGGGGGCGCTGAGATGATCGGCCGCCGCATGCGCAGTCCGCTCGGGCGGGCGATCGGCCTCGGCTCTGCCAAGGAGGGGGTCGACCAGTGGTGGGCGCAGCGCGTCACCGCCGTGGCGCTGGTCCCGCTGACGGTTTGGTTCGTCATCGCCGTCGTCGAGCTGGCCGGCGCCGACCGCGCGGCGTTCGTCGAGTGGATCCGCAACCCGGTGCCGGCGGTGATGTGGATCCTGCTGCTGATCGCGACCTTCTACCACGGGGCCTTCGGGCTGCAGGTGGTGATCGAGGACTATGTCGAGAACGAGGCCGTCCGGCTCGGCCTCATCATCGTCATGAAGCTTGCCGCCATCCTGCTCGCGGCGCTCGGCATCTTCGCGGTGCTGAAGCTGGCGTTCGTTCCCTGACCGAGCGCGCGGCGCACAGAGAGGATATCTGGCCATGTCTGCCGCCTATCCGATCACCGATCACGAATACGACGTCGTCGTCGTCGGCGCCGGCGGCGCCGGCTTGCGGGCGACGCTCGGCTGTACGATCGAGGGGTTGAAGACCGCCTGCATCAGCAAGGTCTTCCCGACCAGGAGCCACACGGTCTCGGCGCAAGGTGGCATCGCGGCGGCGCTCGGGAACATGTCGAACGACGACTGGCGCTGGCACATGTACGATACCGTCAAGGGGTCGGACTGGCTCGGCGACCAGGACGCGATCGAATACATGTGCCGCCAGGCGATCCCGGCGGTGATCGAGCTCGAGCATTTCGGCGTGCCGTTCTCGCGCACCGAACTGGGGGAGATCTATCAGCGGCCGTTTGGCGGCCACATGATGGAATACGGCGACGGCGCCCCCGCCAACCGTGCCTGCGCCGCCGCCGACCGCACCGGCCATGCGATCATCCACACGCTCTACCAGCAGTCATTGCGGCACAATGCCGAGTTCTTCGTCGAGTATTTCGCGCTCGACCTGATCATGGACGAGGAGGGCGCCTGCCGCGGCGTCATGGCGTGGAACCTGGAAGACGGGTCGATCCACCGCTTCCGCGCCCACATGGTGATCCTCGCCACCGGCGGCTACGGCCGCACCTATTTCACCTGCACCTCGGCCCATACCTGCACCGGCGACGGCAACGCGATGGTGCTGCGCGCCGGCCTGCCATTGCAGGACATGGAATTCATCCAGTTCCATCCGACCGGCATCTACCGCGCCGGCTGCCTGATCACCGAAGGGGCGCGCGGCGAGGGCGGCTATCTGACCAACAGCGAGGGCGAGCGCTTCATGGAGCGCTACGCGCCGCACGCCAAGGACCTCGCCTCGCGCGACGTCGTCAGCCGCGCGATGACGATCGAGATGCTCGAGGGGCGCGGCTGCGGCCCCGACAAGGACTATATCCACCTGCATCTCGAGCACCTCGACCCGGCGATGCTGCACCTCCGGCTGCCGGGCATTTCCGAGACCGCCAAGATCTTCGCCGGGGTTGACGTGACGCGTGAGCCGATCCCAGTGGCGCCGACCGTGCACTACAACATGGGCGGCATCCCGACCAACTACCGCGGCGAGGTGTTGCGGCCGACCGACAGCGATCCCGACGCGGTGGTGCATGGGCTGATGGCGATCGGCGAGGGGGCCAGCGTCTCGGTGCACGGCGCCAACCGCTTGGGGTGCAACTCGCTGCTCGACATCGTCGTGTTCGGCCGGGCGGCGGCGTTGCGCACGGTCGAACTGGTGCGGCCGGGCGAGGCGCATGCGCCGCTGAGCAACGGCAAGGGCGAGGAGGCGGTGGCGCGGCTCGACCAGGTGCGCCATGCGGCGGGACCGCGCAAGACGGCCGAGATCCGCGTCGAGATGCAGCGCACGATGCAAAGCAACTGCGCCGTGTTCCGCACCGCCGAGGTGCTGCGCGAGGGGGTCGAGAAGATCGACCGGGTGGCGAAGAGCTACAGCGATCTCGGCATCACCGACCGCTCGATGATCTGGAACAGCGATCTCGTCGAGGCGCTGGAATTGCAGAACCTCTTGGAGCAGTCGGTGGTGGCATTGCACTCGGCCGAGAACCGCACTGAAAGCCGCGGCGCCCACGCCCGCGACGACTACCCCGAGCGCGACGACCAGAATTGGCTGAAGCACACGCTGTCGTGGCTCGACGCCGACGGCCGTGTGCGCCTCGGCTACCGTCCGGTGCACCTGTTCACCTTGTCGAACGAGGTGCAGGTGTTCCCGCCGAAAGCACGGGTGTATTGAGCGACGTCATCGTCATTGCGAGCGAAGCGAAGCAATCCCGCGCCGACGAGCGCATGGATCGGGATTGCTTCGTCGCTTCGCTGCTCGCAATGACAGTCCTGTGATGAAAGCGCAGAGTATTACATGGCCGAATTCACCTTGCCGGCAAATTCCAAGATCGGCACCGGGATCACCCACCCGCCGCCGGCCAACCCGACGCGGCTGCGCCGCTTCCACATCTATCGCTGGAACCCGGAGGACGACCGCAATCCGGTGATCGACACCTACCCGATCGACCTCGCCGATTGCGGCCCGATGGTTCTCGACGCGCTGATCAAGATCAAGAACGAGATCGACACGACGCTGACCTTTCGCCGCTCGTGCCGCGAGGGGGTGTGCGGCTCCTGCGCGATGAATATCGACGGCGTCAACACGCTGGCCTGCATCAAGGCGATCGACGAGATCGAGGGCGATGTCAAGATCTATCCCTTGCCGCATATGCCGGTGATCAAGGATCTCGTTCCCGATCTGAGCCACATCTACGCGCAGTACCAGTCGATCCAGCCCTGGCTGCAGACCGAGAGCGTGGCGCCGCCCGACCGCGAGCGGCTGCAGTCGGAAGAGGAGCGGGCCCGCCTCGACGGGCTGTGGGAATGCATCTTGTGCTTCTGCTGTACGACCTCGTGCCCCAGCTACTGGTGGAACGGCGAGCGCTATCTCGGCCCCGCGGTGCTATTGCAGGCCTATCGCTGGATCGCCGACAGCCGCGACGAGAGGACCGGCGACCGCCTTGACGCGCTCGAAGACCCGTTCCGTCTCTACCGCTGCCACACGATCCTGAACTGCACCAAAACCTGCCCGAAAAACCTCAACCCGGCCAAGGCCATCGCCGAGATCAAGAAGCTGATGGTGCTGCGGCGTTAGGGCGCCCCTGGATGCCCTGAGCGGTCCCGCAGCTCTCGCTCTCCCCGCCTGCGGGGAGAGGGCCGGGGTGAGGGGCTCTTAGGTCAGTCGCTTTGCCCCGGCGCGGCCCCGCCGAGGCTGCGGCCGATCACGGCGTAGAGCGGCTGGCCGCCGCCGGGCGGCGTGCGGTCGAGACAGCGGATGTCGCCCCAATTGCCGGACGCCGCGAAATGCTGCGCGACGAGACAAAGCTGGCCGGTTTCGTCGTGCAGGCACCAGCAGGCGATTGCCTTGGTGGCGACGCAGCGGTTCGAGAAGCTGACGATGAGCGGCGCTCCGGGCCGCAGCACGCGGGCGATCTCGCGGAACACCTCGGCGGGGCGCGCCAGATATTGCACCGCGGCGCAGATCGTCGCGCCGTCGAATTCGCCGTTGGCAAAGGGCAGCGCCGGGGCGGCGTTGAGGTCTTGCACCCGCCACTCGTCGAGAAACGGGTTTTCCGCCAGCGCGCGCTTCTCGATGCCGATGCCGACGACGCGGCGATAGGGCGCCTCCGGCGGCAGATGCGGCACCCATCCGGATATCACGTCGAGGATCGCGCCGCCGGCCGGCAAGACCTCGCGGTAAAGGTTGGTGACCGCGGCAATGGCCGCGCCGTCGATGCGCGCGAGACGGTCGTCATGCTGGAAGACCGGGTCGGAGAACGGCTCGCCCGCCGAGTCGGCGGTCGCCTGGAACAGCGCCATCATCCCGTCGCGGGTCATGCCGGTCAGATAGGGACCGGCGCCGGGGTGCTCAACCCCGCGGCAAGGCAATTGCGCATCATCTGTGCCCCCAATGCCACGCTGCAGACCTCTAGGTTTCTGGGCGTCAGTCGGCGAGCGCCCGCTCGGCCGCCGTCAGCGGCAGGCCGATGTCGTGCGCCACCGCCGGGTGCGTCAACAGCCCGCGGGCGGCGTTGAGGCCGTTGCGCAGATGCGGGTCGTCGGACAGGGCGCGCCGCCAGCCGCGGTCGGCGATCGCCAGGACGAACGGCAATGTCGCGTTGTTGAGCGCCACTGCCGAGGTCCGCGCCACCGCCCCCGGCATGTTAGTTACGCAATAATGTACCACCCCCTCCTCGACGAAGGTCGGGTTGGCGTGCGTCGTCGGCCGGCTGGTCTCGACGCAGCCGCCCGGGGCGCTCGAGATGTCGACGATGACCGCGCCGGGCTTCATCGCCCGCCCCAGGTCGCGCGTCACCACCTTGGG
>JBLMXS010000402.1:0-8161 GCA_050257895.1 Thiohalocapsa sp. | reverse complement strand
GTTCGGGCGCGCGACGATCGACGGTCGCCCGGTCATCGTTGCCGGTGACGACTTTACCGTGCGCGGCGGCTCGGCGGACGCGACGATCCGCGAAAAGGCGCTGATGTCGGAGCAGATGGCGCACGACCTGAGGTTGCCGATTGTCCGCATTGTCGAAGGCTCGGGCGGCGGCGGCTCGGAAAAGACGATCGACACGACCGGCCGCGCCAACCTGCCGGGCCGCGTCGGCTCCAGCCTGCCCTACTACTACACGACGACCAATCTGGGCCTCGTGCCGGTGGTCGCGCTGGGGCTCGGCTCGGTCGCCGGGCTGGGGGCGGCGCGCCTAGCGGCGAGCCACTACTCGGTGATGACAAAGGAGACCTCGGCCCTCTTCGTCGCCGGGCCGCCGGTCGTCAATGCGCTCGGCCGCGACCAGCTCGACCGCTTCCAGCTCGGCGGCTGGGAGATCCAGACGCGCTGCGGCGCTGTCGACCACGCGGTCGACAGCGAGGAGGAGGCCTTCGCCTGCGCCCGCCGCTTCCTCTCCTACCTGCCGTCATCGGTCTACGAACTGCCGGCGCGCCTGCCCAGCCAGGACGATCCGCAGCGGCGCGAGGAGTTCCTGTTCGAGGCGATCCCGCGCGACCGCCGCAAGGTCTACAAGATGCGCCCGATCATCGAGGCGGTGGTCGACACCGGCAGCTTCTTCGAGATGGGCCGCATGTTCGGCCGCGGGATCATCACGGGCTTGGCGCGGCTCGACGGGTTGCCGGTGGCGGTGATGGCGTCCGACCCGTTCTTCTACGCCGGCGCCTGGACCGCCGACGTGTGCGACAAGATCATCCGCTTTGTCGACCTGGCGGAGACCTTCCACCTGCCGATCCTCTATCTGTGCGATTGCCCCGGCTTCGATATCGGGCTCGACGCCGAGAAGAGCGCAACGATCAGGAAGGGCGTGCGGGCGATGGCGGCGGTCAACCAGTCGAGCGTGCCGTGGTGCACGTTTCTCGTGCGCAACGTCTTCGGCGTTGCCGGCGCGGTCAACCAGCCCTCGGGGCGCTTTTCGATCCGCTATGCCTGGCTGTCGGCGCGCTGGGGCTCGCTGCCGCTGGAGGGCGGCATCGAGGCGGCCTACCGCGCCGAGATCGAGGCGGCGCCCGACCCCGCCGCCAAGCGCGCCGAGATCGAGGACCGGCTGGAAAAACTGCGATCGCCGTTCCGCACCGCCGAAGCCTTCTGGGTCGAGGAGATCATCGACCCGCGCGACACCAGACGCCTCGCCGTCGAGTTCGCCAGTTTGGCCGAAAAGCTACGCGAGCCCGGCGAGCGCAAGTTCTGCATGCGGCCCTGACGCGGGGCCGTCGATGCTTTTTCCGCGGCTGCGGGCCGGGCGCCGACGCCCTATCGGCATCGACCGCAGCTTTCTGAAGTGGATGCTCGTCGCGATCGCCATTGTATTCGCAGTGACCCAACTCTGGCTGGGGTTTGTCGACCGCATGTCGGCGGCGTCGCGACCCGTGGTGGACCCGGAACGCTCCGCCGCTTCGAGGAGTACGCCATAATCGTTGCGGCCGGCAGCGGCGGTGACGCAATCTCGCTGTGAATTTCCGAGCGAGGAGCACGAGGAATGCTGGAAGTCGAACGCGCCGCCGATATGAAAGCCTATGAGGGCAAGGAGATCGGCGTCAGCGACTGGTACACGGTCAGCCAGGAGCAGATCGACAAGTTCGCCGACGCCACCGGCGACCATCAATGGATCCATGTCGACGTCGAGCGGGCGAAGCGCGAGATGCCGGGCGGCAAGACGATCGCGCATGGCTGGCTGACCTTGTCGCTCGTGCCGCGGCTCGCCTCGACGCTTTACCGCGTCAAGACGCGCTCGCGCGGCATCAATTACGGCGCCAACCGCGTGCGCTTTACCGGCATGGTGCCGGCCGGCTCGAAGATCCGGCTGCGCCTCAAGGTCAAGGCGGTCGAGGCGATGAAGGACGGCGGCACCCGCATCACCAACGAGAGCACGATGGAATTGGAAGGCAGCGACCGCCCGGTGCTGGTCGCCGAGACGATCGGCGTCACCTACGATTGAGGCTTCGCCCCGACCCCACCCTAACCCTCCCCCGCTTGCGGGGCAGGGGACGCATCCGGCGGCGGCACCGTCTACTCCCTCACCCGCTGGCGGGGGAGGGTCGGGGTGGGGGTAAGCCGGCGTTAATCGCTGATCAACCATATTCGCTATAGCTACACGCGCAGCGCGTTGTTGTCGGATGGAGAGTATGGACGCAATCGCGAGCCCGTTGGCGCTCGACATTCGTGGTCTGGCCAAGGCGTTCGACCGGCCGGCGGTCGACGGGTTGGACCTGCGCGTGCGGCAAGGCGAGTTCTACGTCCTGCTCGGACCCAACGGCGCCGGCAAGACGACGACATTGCGCATGACGACCGGGCTCTTGAAGCCCGATCGCGGCTCGGTCAGCATCTTCGGGATCGACGCGTTGGCGGATCCGATCGGCGCCAAGCGGCTGATGGCCTGGCTGTCGGACGAGCCAATGATCTATGAGCGGCTGACGCCGCTCGAGTACCTCCATTTCATCGCCGGGCTGTGGGGCGTCGGCGACGCCGAGGCCGGGAAGAAGGCGCGCGCGCTGCTGCTGAGGTTGGGGCTCGCCGACCAGGCCGACGAGCGCTGCGAAGCCCTGTCGAAAGGCATGCGGCAGAAGGTGGCATTGGCCGGGGCGCTGGTGCACGAGCCGCGGCTCATCATCCTCGACGAGCCGTTCACCGGGCTCGACGCGTCGTCGGCGCGGCTCGCCAAGGCGATGCTGCGCGAGCGCGTCGACGCCGGCTGCGCCGTCATCATGACGACGCACATCCTCGAAGTCGCCGAGCGCATGGCCGACCGCGTCGGCGTCATGTCGCATGGGCGGCTGATCGCCGAGGGGACGCTCGACGAGCTGCGGCATCAGGCCGGCGCCGGCTTTGCGACGCTCGAGGACACCTTCCTCGCACTGGTCGAGACCGAGGCGGAGCTGGGCCCATTGGCGGCATGAAGCGCGGCATGACCGGCCCCGGCAGCCTGTTGTGGTTCGCCCGCCACGAGCTGCGTCTGGCATGGCGCGATTGGTCTTGGCTGTTGTCGGGCGGGCAGAGCCGGCATTGGACCGTCGGCGCCACCGGCCTCGTCGTCGTCGTCGTGTTGATGCATGCGCTGGCCGCGATTACCCTGCCGGCGATCGGGGGGCTTGCGGCGCCGCCCGACAAGGCCACGCTGGTGGTTATCGGCGGCACGCTGGCGCTCTATTTCTCGCTGATGCTGTCGCAGGCGATGGAGAGCGTTACGCGCGCCTTCTATGCCCGCGGCGACCTCGACCTGGTGCTGTCGTCGCCGGCCCCGGCGGCGCGCCTCTTCGCGGTGCGGATCGGTGCGATGACGGCCTCGATCATGGCGATGTCGCTGGTGCTGGCGGCGCCGGTGATCAACGTTCTGGCGTGGCGCGGCGGCGGCCTCTGGCTCGCCGGCTACGGCGTCATGGCGGCGCTGGCGATGACCGCGGTGGCGCTGTCGGCGCTGGCGACGATCGCGCTGTTCGCCATCATCGGCGCGAAGCGGACCCGGCTGGTCGCGCAGATCATCGCCGCCATCGTCGGCGCCGCCTTTGTCATCTGCGTGCAGTTCCTGGCGATCCTGTCGCTCGGCACGATCTCTCGCATCGAGCTGCTGCGATCCGACCTCGTCGTCGCGCACATGCCGGACCCGGCGAGCCTCGTCTGGCTGCCGGCCCACGCCGCCGCCGGCAATCTGCCCGACTTGGCCATTGTCGCTGGCGGCGCGCTGCTGCTGCTGGTCACCGCCACCGGCTTTTGCGCGCCGCGCTTCGCGGCGGCCACGCTGGCGACGGCGGGTGTCGCCTCGGGTCCGGCCCGCACACGCCGCCGCCGCTCGGGGTTCCACCCGCGCTCGCCGGCGCAGGCCTTGCGCCACAAGGAATGGGTGTTGCTGCGGCGCGACCCGTGGCTGATGTCGCAAAGCCTGATGCAGCTGCTTTATCTGGTGCCGCCGTTTTTCATGCTGTGGCGCAGTTTCTCCGGCGACGGCAGCGGCGCCAGCCTGCTGGTGCCGGTGCTGATCATGGCGGCCGGGCAGCTGGCCGGCGGGCTGGCTTGGCTGGCGGTTTCCGGCGAGGACGCGCCCGACCTGATCGGCTCGGCGCCGCTGACATCGGCGCAGGTGTGGCGGGCCAAGACCGAGGCGGTGGCGGGCGTACTGGCGCTGGTATTCGGGCCGCCGGTGCTCGGCCTCTTGCTGGTGGGCCCGGTGCTGAGCCTCGTCGCGCTGCTCGGCATCGCCGTCGCCGGCGCATCGGCGACGCTGATCCAGTTCTGGTTCCGCGCGCAGGTGAAGCGCAGCCTGTTTCGCCGCCGCCACGTCTCCTCGCGCATCGCGACCTTTGCCGAGGCGTTTTCGTCGATCACCTGGTCGGGCGCCGGCGCCGTCGCGCTGATCAACCCGTGGCTGGCGATCATCCCCGGCGGCGCGGCGCTCGCAGTGCTGGCCGCCGCCTGGTCGATCAGCCCCCGCCGCGGCTGACGCTGTGTGTCGCTCGCAGAAATCGCCAGCTGGCCGACCTTCCCCCTCACCCCAACCCTCTCCCCGCAAGCGGGGAGAGGGAGAGATGTCGCAGCAGCGTTCCCTCTCCCCGCTGGCAGGGAGAGGGACAGGGTGAGGGGCAATGTGGGCCAGCCGCTACCCGCGCAAGATGCCGCCGGTGGCCTTGACGACGGCGGCGACGAGCTTCTTGGCAAAGCCCTCGATCTCGGCGTCGGTCAAGGTGGCCTCCTGCGGCTGCAAGGTGACCGAGATGGCGAGCGACTTCTTGTCCGCCGGCAGGCCCGTCCCCTGGTAGACGTCGAACAGGCGGATATCGCTGACGAGCTTGCGGTCGACGCCGCGGGCGGCCCGCAGCAAGCTCTCGGCCGGCAGGTCGCGATCGACGACGAACGCGAAGTCGCGCTCGACCGGCTGGAACACCGACAGCCTCAGCGGCGGCCGCGCCCGCCCCTCTGCCCTGGTGCGCGACGCCGGCACGGCGTCGAGAAAGACTTCGAACGCCGCCACCGGCCCCTTCACGTCGAGCGCGCCGAGCAGGTCGGGGTGCAATTCGCCGAACTGCGCCAGTTCGACCGGCCCGAGGCGCAGCCGGCCGGCGCGGCCCGGGTGATACCAGTGCGGCGGGTCGGCGCTCGCCTGCAGATTGCCGAGCGGCGCCCCGGCAGCGGCCAGCGCCGCCAGCGCATCGGCCTTGGCGTCGTAGAGATCGGGAGCGCGCGCCCGCTCGCGCCAGTCGCGCGGCCGCAGTAGGCCGGCGCGCAGCCCGGCCGCCACGTTGGCCTGCCCCTCGGGCGTGTCGTTGCGGTAGAGCGGCCCCAATTCGAACAATGCGACATCAGGAAAGCCGCGGTCGGCGTTGCGCCGCGCCGCCTCGACCAGGTTGGGCAGGACCGAGGGCCGCATCGCGTCGAGGTCGCTGCTGATCGGATTGACGAGGCGCAGTTGCGGCTTGCCGCCGTCGAACCGCTCGGCCACGCCGGACGAGAGGAACGAGAACGTCACCGCCTCGACCAGCCCGCGCTCGGCCAGCGAGCGGCGCACCAGCTCCTGCCGGCGCCGCGCCGGCGCAATCGCCGGCCGCGAGATCACCGTGCCCCGCCGCAGCGGCACCGCCGGAATCTCGTCGAAGCCCTTGACGCGCAGCACTTCCTCGACGAGGTCGGCCTCGCCCTCGATGTCGCCACGCCACGACGGCGGCATCACCTCGAGGCTGCCGTCATGTTGGCGCGCCTCGCTGACAACGCAGCCGAGTGCTTCAAGGATGCCCCGGCTTTCGTCCGGCGGCACATGCAGGCCGCCAAGCCCGGCCAGGCGCTCCGGCCGCAACAGGTAATGCCGCCGCCACTCCGGCGCAGCGCCGGCGACGACGATCTCGGACGGCTCGCCGCCGCACAATTCGAGGATCAGCCGCGTCGCGATCTCCAGCCCCGGCCCGACGAAGGCCGGATCGACGCCGCGCTCGAAGCGGTAGCGCGCATCGCTGAGGATCTCGAGCCGGCGGCCGGTCGCGGCGCTGCGGATCGGGTCGAACAGCGCCGCCTCGACAAAGATTTCGGTGGTCGCCTCGGTGACGCCGGTCGGCTCGCCGCCGATGACGCCGCCGAGGCTCTGCACGCCGCTGTTGTCGGCGATCGCGGTGATCTCGGGGTCGAGCGCGTATTCGCGGCCGTTGAGCGCCAGCAGCTTTTCGCCGGTCCGCGCGAAGCGCACTGTCAGGTCGCCGGCCAGCCTGTCGGCGTCGAACACGTGCAGCGGCCGGTTGAGGTCGAAGGTCAGGAAATTGGTGATGTCGACAAGGGCGGAGATCGGCCGCAGCCCGATCGCCTCCAGCCGCTCCCTGAGCCAGCGCGGGCTCGGGCCATTCTTGAGCCCGCGGACATGGCGGCCGAGAAACAGCGGGCAGGCCTTCGCGTCCTCGATATGGACCCCGATGGGCGAGCGGAAAAGGCCTTCGACCGGCGTCGCATCGAGCGGCCGCAGCTGGCCGATTGCGGCGGCGGCGAGATCGCGGGCGATGCCGTGCACCCCGAGGCAGTCGGCGCGGTTCGGCGTCACCTTGAGGTCGATGACCGGGTCGTCGAGCCCGATCAGCCCGGCATAGGCGGCGCCGACCGGCGCGTCCTGCGGCAATTCGATGATGCCGGCGTGGTCCTCGCCGAGCGCCAGTTCCGCCGTCGACATCAGCATGCCGCGCGAGGCGACGCCGCGGATCGTGCTCTCGGTCAACACCGCGCCGGTCTTCGGGATGCGCACCCCGGCCGGCCCGAACACCCCCTTCATGCCGCTGCGGGCGTTGGGGGCGCCGCACACCACCTGCACCTCGCCCGACCCGGCGTCGACGACGCAGACCCGCAGGCGGTCAGCGTTGGGGTGCGGCTCGGCCTTGACGACCCGGGCAACGACAAACCCGGCGAGCCCCGCGGCGCGGTCCTCGACCGCCTCGACATCGTGCCCCAGCATGACCAGCCGCTCGGCGATTTCGGCGGCCGACGCCGCCGTGTCGAGATGCGTCTTCAGCCAGGAGAGCGTCGTCTTCATCAGAGGGCTCCCCGCACCGGCGAGGGGATGTCGAGCGGCAGGAAGCCGTAGTGCCGCAGCCACCGCAGGTCGGAATCGTACATCGTGCGCAAATCCGGGATGCCGTATTTCAGCATCGCCACCCGCTCGATCCCCATCCCGAACGCGAAGCCCTGGTACTCAGCCGGATCGATGCCGCAATTCTGCAGCACCTTCGGGTGCACCATCCCGGAGCCGAGGATCTCCAGCCAATCTCCGCCCTTGCCGATCTTCAATTCGCCGCCCTGCCTTGAGCAGCCGATATCGACCTCGGCCGACGGTTCGGTGAACGGGAAATAGCTCGGCCGGAACCGCACCGGGAGGTCGTCGACGTCGAAAAAGGCACGGCAGAACTCGATCAGGCAGCCTTTGAGGTGACCCATATGGGTGGTGCGGTCGATCACCAGGCCCTCGACCTGGTGAAACATCGGCGAGTGCGTCGCGTCGTGGTCGCAGCGGAAGGTGCGGCCGGGGACGATGATCCGCAGCGGCGGCGGCCGGTGCATCATCGTGCGGATCTGCACCGGCGAAGTATGCGTGCGCAGCACCAGGCGCGAGCCGTCCGCCCGCTCGGGCAGGTAGAACGTGTCGTGCTCCTGGCGGGCGGGATGCTCCGGCGGGATGTTGAGGGCGGTGAAATTGTGGAAATCGTCCTCGATATGCGGCCCCTCGGCGACCTCGAACCCCATCTCGCCGAAGATCGCGATGATCTCGTCGATCGTCTGGCTGATCGGGTGGATGCGCCCCGCCTCGACGCCGCCCGGCATGCCGGTCGATACCGGCAGCGTGACGTCGGCGCGCTCGGCGGCGAGGCGCTCCGCAAGGGCGGCGCGACGCAGCCTCGCCTCGGCCTCTTCCAATGCGGCGGCAAGCTCGTCGCGCAACGTATTGAGCCGAGCGCCGGCGTCGCGACGCTCGGCCGGCGCGAGCGCGCCGAGGCCGCGCATCGCCGCCGTGACGGCGCCGTTACGGCCGAGCAGCCGGACGCGCACCTGCTCCAAATCCTCGGGCGAGGCGGCG